>JBJTHL010000075.1:0-7139 GCA_046094445.1 Vulcanococcus sp. | reverse complement strand
ATGCAGCTGCTTGAGGCGATCGGCCACCTTCTTGGCCACGGAGCCACCGATCGAGCGCACGCGCCGGTCGGTCTGCAGCGCCGAGCGGCTCACGTTGAGCGGGATGTCCGGCGAATCGATCACGCCACGCAGCGGCAGCAGGTAGCGGGGCACCACCTCCTTGATCGAATCACTGACAAACACGTTGTTGCAATAGAGCTTGATCTCCCCCTTCTCCCAATCAGCGCGGCCACTGGATTTTGGGAAGTAGAGGATGCCCTGCAGGTTGTAGGGATAGTCGGTGTTGAGGTGCACCCACAGCAGCGGATCACCCTGGAAGGGGTAGAGGTAGCGGTAGAGCTCGATGTAGTCATCGTCGCTGAGATCACGGGCACTCTTGCGCCAGGGCGCCTCCCGCTTGTTCACGGTTTCACCCTCCAGCTGCACCTCCACTGGCATGAAGTCGCAGTAGGTGCTGATCAGCGTGCGGATGCGCGCCGGCTCGATGTACTCCAGCTCCTCCTCCATCAGGTGCAGGATCACATCGGTACCCGGCTCCCCACGCTCGGCGGCCGCCAGGTTGAAGCTGGGGGAGCCATCGCAGCTCCAGCGCACCGCCTCGCTGCCCTCGCGGGCGCTGAGGCTCACCAGCTCCACCTGCTTGGCCACCATGAAGCTGGAGTAGAAGCCGAGGCCGAAGTGGCCGATGATGGCGTCGCTTTCGCTCTTGTACTTCTCCAGGAAATCCTCAGCGCTGGAGAAGGCCACCTGGTTGATGTAGCGCTTCACCTCATCGGCGGTCATGCCGATGCCGTTGTCGGAAATGGTGAGGGTTTTGGCTTCGCGATCGATCCGGATGCGGATCTGACCGTCGCTGCCTTCGCTGCAGTCGCCGGCCATGGCGGCCATGCGCCGCTTGCTGATGGCATCCACGCCATTGCTCACCAGCTCCCGCAGGAACACCTCATGGCCGCTGTACACGGCCTTCTTGATGATCGGGAAGATGTTCTCGGTGTGGATCTGAATCTGACCCTGCTCGTCCAGCACCGCCATGGAAAATTGCATCGCTGGCCGGACCCTACGGGCCATGGCCTGCGCAGTTCAACACCAGCGGTGGAGGGGTGACCGAACCTGCAGTGGCTCAGCTCCTGGCGTAGCCGGCATCCACCCAGCAGCGGGGCAGGGCCTCCCCGGAGGGAAACAGCAGATCGCACTTGGCGAACACCTCCGCATCCTGCAGTTCCTCGCCGGCATGGAGCCGCCCCTGCACGCCCCGGGCGAAGGGATCGAAGAGCTGCTGCAGGTCCTGCACCTCCATCAGCGAACCGTCCTGCTTGGTTTTCAGGAACATCGGGGCCTCCGCCTGCTTCAGCTCCGGTTTAGGCACGTCAGACCCGGTTGACGCTGAGCACATGCCCCTATGGCCAGGGCCGCCACCTGGGCCGACACTGAACACAACCGCATCAGGGTCATGCATGCGACCTATCGGGGGTATCGACTGCAGGCCATCGCCACCCGCCGCGGATGGGGGGTGCTGGTGGGCGATCCAGCCGGCCAGCCGGCTGCCGTGTGCCTGCATCAGCAGCTGGGCCATGGAGGATGGCTCCGTCTCGACGACGCTGATCGGGCTGCCCACGCCTACGTGGATGCCCTGCTCGCCGGGGGCGACTCCTACTAGAAGCCTGAATGTCCAGCCAGTGGCAGAACTTCCTGCGCAACCTCGGCGAGTGGCGGGGGTCGTTCGCGTCCCTTGATGCGGGGGGGGCGGTGGTCGACACCACGCCATCGATCCTCACCCTCGAGGCGGCTGATGAGAATCGCCTGGTGCGTTTCCGCCTCCGGCGTTTCGGCGCCGAGGGCTACGCCAGCGAGCCGATCCGCGACACCCAGGAGGACTACCGCAGCCTCGGTCGCCAAGTGGTGTTCTTCGCGAACGGCAGCTTCGGCAAAGGCACGCTGCAGGTGGCACCGGGTACGGCTTTTGGTGGTGAATTCGGCTTCGTGGCTGGCGATCGCCGCCATCGCCTGGTGCAGCTTCACCACAGCGATGGCCGCTTTCAGAATCTCGTGCTGATCCGTGAAGTCCGTGCCGGCTCGGAGGCCCAGGAGCGTCCGCCGCTGGAGGCCAGCCAGCTGATCGGGCGCTGGCACGGCCAGGCGGCCACCATCAGCGCCGACTGGCCGGAGCCCGATCATGCCGACTGCAGCCTCGAGGTGGCGAGCAGCACCGCCGATCAGTTGACCTTCCGCAGCCGACTCGGTCCTGTGGAGCAGGTTTGGAGCGGCCGGCAGCAGGGGCGTCAGCTGTGGCTGGACGGGCAGCCCGAGGTGCGGCTGCAGTGGCTGCCCGATGGCGGCTATCACCTCAGCCCGCTGCAGGTGAGCCATCGCCAGGCCTTTGCCGTGGAGGCCGGTTGGCTGCAGGGTGATGGTGTGCTGCAGCGCCTGATCCGTCGTTTCAATGCCAGCGGCGCCTGGCACAGCACCACGCTGATGCAACTCAGCCGCTGATGCCAAAGGGTCGGAGCCTGGCCATCCTTGAAGCAGCAGCTCCGTTGTCGTGATTCCTCCCCAGAAACAGATGACCGGCATGCTCGGCCATCCGGTGGCTGAGAATCCGATCGATCGCATGTTCGACGCGGTGTATGCCCATTACGGGCTCCACTGGCAGTTCTGGAAGAGTGATCTTGCCAACGAAGACCACCTCGCCAGGGCCATCGCTGCCCTGGTGCCCCTCGGTTATCGCGGGGTGGGCATCACCGTGCCCTACAAGGTGGCCGTCATGCCCCTGCTCGATGAACTCGACGACGACGTGCAGGCCATCGGTGCCGCGAACTATGTGACGGTGGAAGGGGGGCGCCTGATCGGTCACAACAACGACGGCAAGGGTGTTGTGAAGGCGATCGAGAAGGTGGTGCCTCTTCAGGGGCAGCGGGTGGTGATGCTGGGGGCCGGCGGTGCCGGCCGGGCCATGGCGGTGGAGCTGGCCTGGGCCGGGGCAGCTGCCATGACCCTGGTGACGCGGCGCGAAAGCCAGGGCCGTGAAGTGGCGGAGCTGGTGTTGCGGGCCAGCGGTGTGCCTTGCCAGTGGCAGCCCTGGGAGGGGGAGGTAAGCGTGCCGCCCGGAACCACCTTGCTGATGAACGCCACCCATCTCGGCTGTGCTCCAGACCTGGAACCGGTGCCGATCGACTGGCCCAGCGTGGATCCCGCCTGCACCTGCGTGGATGTGATCACCAACCCCCGCCTGACGCCGTTTCTGCTCACCGCTCGCGACCGCGGCTGCCCCGTGGTGGATGGGGTGGAGATGCTGGTGCAACTGGCGATGCAGATCTTCCAGCGCTGGACCGGCATCCAGCCCGAGGAAGCGGTGTTCCAGCGGGCCGTGGCGGACGCCCTGGGGGAGGGCTGATCAAAACAGTTCCTCCTCCACACCGGTGCGGATGGTGCAGTCGGAAGCGGGGTAGCTGACGCAGAGCAGCGCGTAACCCTGCTTCACCTGATCGTCATCGAGGAACGATTGATCGGCTTGGTCGACACTGCCACTGACCAGCTGGCCGGCGCAGGTGCTGCAGGCGCCGGCACGGCAGGAATAGGGAAGATCGATGCCCTGATCCTCAGCGGCGTCCAGGATGTAGGTGTCGTCCGAACAGGTGAAGCTCGGTCCACCTTCGATGGCGATGGTGAAGCTGGCCATGGGATGGGCTGAAGCGTGATCACCCCATGGTGTGGATGGCGGTGAGGGCTCGGATGTGGCCGTCACTACCGAGGTTTGCAGCTGCCCATGGAGAGATTGTGAGGATGTCTCAGCGGCCCGATTCAGTGCTGTGGTGGTGCTGCAGCGTCTCGCCCGGCCAGGCGCCGCTCCACCTGCAGGAACAGCAGCCAGGCGCCGGCGGCAGCCGCACCAGCACTCCAGTCCGAGCGCAGCAGTTCCACGATTGAAATGGTGCTGGCACCGATCCGCAGGCCCCGCAGGGTGAAGCGTCCGAATTGCTGCAGGCGATCCGTGGGCATCGGTTCAGGCGGCGGGGTCGTCACCCTGGTTGCCGAGGAAGCGACCCGCCAGGCGAACCGCCAGCACCACACAGGCGGCGCCATAGGAGGCAAAGGTGATCGCCTGGCCGCCGCTGCCGGCGGCGTAGGCCTCCCGTTCCAGCAACACGTAGTCGGCGATCGAGGCGGCAGTGCCCCAGAGCAGCACCCACACGCTCACGTAGGCAATGCCGCGGAACGTCCGGTCCATGGAGGGCTCTCTCTGGCGGCAGCCTACGGGGGGTGTGGCGGCCGCTGGCGGGCTGCGCTGCCATCCTGGGCCCGATCGCCATGGGGATGAGGCTGTGGTCCGCTTCCTGCTCAACCTGCTGTGGTTCCTGCTGGGCGGTGTGGTGATGGGGCTGGGCTGGTGGCTGGCGGGTCTGCTCTGCGCGATCACGATCGTGGGGCTGCCCTGGGCTCGCTCCTGTTTTGTGATCGGCTCCTTTTCCTTCTGGCCCTTCGGTCAGGAAGCGGTGAGCCGCCGTGAGCTGAGTGGCCATCGGGATCTCGGCACGGGTCCCCTGGGCCTGCTGGGGAATGTGCTCTGGTTTCTGGTGGCGGGCTGGTGGTTGGCGATCGGCCACCTCAGTTCCGCCCTGGCCTGTTTCATCACGATCATCGGGATTCCCTTCGGCATCCAGCACATCAAGCTGGCGCTGATCGCCCTGGCCCCGGTGGGGATGGCGGTGGTGCCGCGCCAATCGCGGCCCTAGCCCGGCAGAGTGGCCGGCCAGCTCACCTGCTGCCTGCCATGGCGCGCACGATCGCGATCTCCGGAGCTTCCGGCAAAACCGGCTACCGCATCGCTGAAGAGGTGCTCGCCGCGGGCGACCACCCACGCCTGCTGCTTCGGCCGGATTCCGTGCTGCCAGCCTCCCTGGCCGCCTGCGAACAGCACCGCCTCGATCTGGCCGACGCCGCTGCCCTGGATCGCGCCCTGCGCGGTGCCGCTGCCCTGGTGATCGCCACCGGAGCCCGACCCTCGGTGGATCTCACGGGCCCCCTGCGGGTGGATGCCTGGGGAGTGCAGCGCCAGGTGCAGAGCTGTCAGCGTCTCGGAGTACGCCGCGTCGTGCTCGTCAGTTCCCTGTGCGCTGGCCGCTGGGCCCATCCGCTCAACCTGTTCGGGCTCATCCTGGTGTGGAAGCGGCTCGGCGAGCAGGCGCTTGAGCGCAGCGGACTGGACTGGACCGTGATCCGCCCGGGGGGCCTCTCCGAGCGGGAGACCGCGTTGGAGCAGGAGGGCATCCGCTGGAGCGGGCCCGACACCCAGGAGAGCGATTCCATTCCCCGTCGCCTGGTGGCCCGCTGCTGCCTGGAGGCCCTGGCCACACCGGCCTCGATCGGCCGCATCCTGGAGGTCACCAGCGCAGCGGAGTTGCCGGTGGTCCGACTGGACTCGGTGCTCAAGGGCGCAGCAGCCGGCGGATGAAGCCATCGGCGGCGTCCGCCGCCGCCGACCAGTGCTCGGCTTCGCTGAACCCGGAGCTGCGGGTTGGTTTGAAGCTGTGATCCGCGGCGGCCAACCAGTGCAGCTGGATCGCCGGAGCCAGGCTGTAGCCCTCCACCTCATCGCGTCGGCCGAAGCTGTCGCGCTCTCCCTGCACGATCAGTGTGGGCGTACGGAGGCTGGCCAGGTGCTCGGTGCGCAGCTGTAGGGGTTTGCCCGGCGGATGAAACGGGTAACCCAGGCACAGGCAGCCGCGTACGCCGGCTGCGGCGCAACCATCGGCGATGGTGCTGGCCACGCGGCCACCCATGGACTTGCCTCCGATGATCAGCGGCCGGTCGCCGGCCTCCAGAGCGATCTGCTGCTGGAACGCCTCCTGCAGCTTCTGCAGGCGATCTGGCGCACCACCCTTGCCGGAATGGCGCTTACGGGCCATGTAGGGAAACTCGAAACGCACCACGCGCCAGCCGTTCGCGGCCAGGCCCTTGGCCATCGCTGCCATGAATGGGCTGTCCATCGGTGCACCGGCACCGTGGGCCAGCACCACCGTGGCGGCGGCCTCCTGCGGGCCATCGATCATCCGGGGCGCTGCGTCCTGCTCCAGGTTCTGCATGCCGTGATCCTGGCGGACGGGCGCGGTGCTGGTGTTCGCTCTGCTAGCAAGCGGCCTGCTGCTGAACGCATCCGTGCCTGCCGAACCGGCTCCCGCTGCGCTGCTCGACCGCCTGCTGGGCATCCCAGCCATGGCTTCCGGTCGTCGCCGCCTGGTGGTGCTGTTGCCGCAGCTGGGTGATTTCGACAGCCTGGAGTACGCCCAGGCGCTGGTTTCGGCGCTGCCGCGGCTGCAGGCGGCGGGCCTTGGCCTGCTGGCCATCGGCATCGGTGACGCGGCAGGCGCTGCGCGGTTCTGCGCCTACACCGGATTCCCGGCCCACTGCCTCCAGGTGGAACCGGATGCGACCCTCCACCGCGCCCTGGGGTTGTACCCCGGGCTGGCGCTGCCGGGCGGCCCCTGGCCGGGCCTGTTGTTGATGTGTGCCGGCATCGGATCGCCGGGCACCCTGGCGGAGGTGCTGCGCGGCTACACCGGCGACCGCCAGGCCCCCCAACGGTTGCAGGCCCCGCTGTTTCGCCTGGCGGGCGGAGACGGCTTCCAGCGACCCTTCGAGTTGGCCACGGTCCGCCTGCGCAACATGGTGGAGGTGCTGGGGCGATGGCGCACCTATGTGCCAAGCGATGCCTTCATCACCCAGCGCGGCGGCACGTTTCTGCTGGAGGCCGACGACACCCTCCTCTATCGGCACCTGGACCGGGGGATCCTCGGTTTCTCAGCCACCATGGCCCGCCCTCTGGCCTTCCTGGACCCATTCCTGGGGCCGCTGTCCTCGACCCCAGGCGACTGATCAGCCCAGCTGATGGTTGAGATCAGCAGCCCTGCTGTCAGCAACAGCGTTCGGGCTCACGGGCCCTCGCTCCAGCCCGTTAACTTCTTGTCACACGGGTCTTCCGTGCATGTCTTGCTCCAGCACCAGCCCCTGCGGCTGCTGCCTGCGAGCACTACCTCTCCGTTCTCATGACCACCACACTTCAGCAGCGCCAAGGCGCTTCTGCGTGGAACCAGTTCTGCGAGTGGGTCACCAGCACCGACAACCGCCTGTACGTGGGTTGGTTC
>JBJTHL010000074.1:0-6082 GCA_046094445.1 Vulcanococcus sp. | reverse complement strand
CTGGCCCATCACTATGTGAAGTCGCTCGGGCGGCCCGAGCTGCGGGAGGCCTTCGAGCAGATCTTTGCCGTGATCGCCCAGGAGTTCGTGCTCACCCGCGATCTGGTGCTGGCGATCACCGGCCACCAGCGCCTGCTGGATGGTGATCCGGCCCTGCAGCTCTCGGTGGAGCTGCGCAACCGCACGATCATTCCCCTCGGGTTCCTGCAGGTGGCCCTGCTGCGCCGCCTGCGCGACCAGAACCGCCAGCCGCCCATGAGCGAGGCCGCCGCGAGCGACGACGGCCGCACCTACAGCCGCAGCGAACTGCTGCGCGGTGCCCTGCTCACGATCAACGGCATCGCCGCCGGCATGCGCAACACCGGCTGAGGTGCAGCATTCGGTGCTTGAGTCGCTGCTGATTCCCTTCCGCTCCCAGCCCCAGCCGCCGGCCCTGCCCGAGGGCTATCAGCTCGATGGCGAGCAGCCGCCGGCCCCTGAGGAGATCAATGCACTGCTGGAGGCTTGCGGTGATCCCAGCCGGCCCCTGGAGCGGCTGCAGGCGGCCCTGGAGCGCAGCGCCTGGCAGCTGCATGTGCGCAACGGCGCCGGCAGCTTGGTGGGTTACGTGCGCGCCACCAGCGACCTGGCCCTGAACGCCAATCTCTGGGACCTGGCGGTGGATCCCCGCGATCCCTCCCAGCCGCGGTTGTTGCTGGTGCTGGTCTATGCGGCGCTGACGCGGCTGCGGCGGGAGCTGCCGGGCTGCAGCATTTCAGTGGCGGCGCCGCCGGAGGCCCTGGAGGCCCTGCGCAGCCAGGGTTTCGTGGTGGATCCCGGCGGCATCCGTGCCATGGGGCTGCGCCTCTGAGGCCGCAGCGGCATTCATGGGGTGTGAGCGAAGCCTGCTCTCAGCAGCCAGCGAGCATGGAGGGACTCGAACCCCCGACCCTCAGAACCGGAATCTGATGCTCTATCCAACTGAGCTACATGCCCTCGGCCAGGCCGCAGTGCGGGCTGTCATCGGGATGGGGTGCGGGGCGCAGGCCTCCTCACGGGCCTTACCTTAGCCGTCAGACGGCCCACGACCGATTCGGCTCACCCGCCTGGAGCTGCGCCAGTTCCGCAACTACAGCGCCCTGGATCTGGAGCTGGAGGCGCCGCGGCTGTTGGTGATCGGTCGCAACGGCGAGGGCAAATCCAACCTGCTGGAGGCGGTGGAGCTGCTGGGCAGCCTGCGCTCGCAGCGTTGCAGTGCCGACCGTGATCTGATCCGTCAGGGCCAGCGGCAGGCGCTGATCTCCGCCAACTGCAGCACCGGTGATCGCCTCGAGCTCGAATTGCGACGCCAGGGCGGCCGCCAGGCCCGGCGCAATGGCAAGGTGCTGGAGCGTCAGCACGAGCTGATCGGGCCGTTGCGCTGCGTGGGCTTCAGCGCCCTGGCTCTGGAGCTGGTGCGGGGTGAGCCGGCCCTGCGGCGCCAGTGGCTCGCTCGGGTGGTGCTGCAGCTGGAGCCGGTGTAGGCCGAGCTGCTCAGCCGCTACGGGCGCCTGCTGCGCCAGCGCTCGCAGCTGCTGCGCCGCGGCCTGGCCCAGGGGCAGCTGCAGGATCTGCTGGAGGTGTTCGATCAGCAGATGGCCCTGGTGGGCACCCGCCTGCATCGCCGCCGCCTGCGGGCCCTGCGACGCCTGGAACCCCTGGCGGCGGCCTGGCAGCAGCGCTTGAGCGGCGGTCGCGAGCAGCTGCAGCTGGGGTATCAGGCTGGCAGTGCCCTTGAGGGGGAGGAGGCGGAGGAGCCATGGCGGGCGCAGCTGCTGGAGCAGTTGCGGCAGCAGCGGCCCCAGGAACTGCGGCTGGGGCAGTGCGGCGTGGGGCCGCACCGCGATGAGGTGGCCCTCACCCTCGCGGGCCAGCCGGCGCGGCGCTACGGCTCTTCGGGCCAGCAGCGCACCCTGGTGCTGGCCCTGAAGCTGGCGGAACTGGAGCTGGTGGAGCAGCTCTGGGGCGAACCGCCGCTGCTGCTGCTCGACGACGTGCTGGCGGAGCTGGATCCCGAGCGCCAGCAGCTGCTGCTGGAGGCGGTGGGCCAGGGGCACCAGTGCCTGGTGAGCGCCACGCACCTGGGGGCCTTCAGCCAGAGTTGGCACACACAATCGCAATTGGTGACCGTTGAGGCCGGAGAGCTGCGGCCTGGCCAGTAAGGTGTTGGGCTGTTTGCTCGGATCTGATGAGCCAAGCGGCCTGCCTCCACCCCAACCCGGGATGGACCGGAGCTGAGAGCACTTTCTCCAGTAGCCCCCAATCACCCAGTGCCACCGAAATGGTGGGTAAACACTGCATCCTCGAGCTCTACAACTGCGATTCCGCGAAGCTCGACGACGAAGCTTTTCTCAGGAACGCCATCACCACCGCTGCCAAGCGTGCTGGCGCCACACTCCTGAACCTCATCACCCACCGGTTCGAACCGCAGGGTGTGACGGGGCTGGCTCTGTTGGCCGAATCCCATATCTCCATCCACACGTGGCCCGAGTCGGGCTACGCCGCCGTGGATGTGTTCACCTGCGGTGATCACACCATGCCGGAGCGGGCCTGCATCGTGCTCAGCGAAGAGCTCGACGCCGCCACCTACAAGCTCAAGAGCTTCCGCCGCGAAACCCCCGGGTCTGTGGCGGGCGCTGAGCGCGAACCGGCTCTGCTGTCGGCCTGACGGGCCTCTGGCTGCGGGTGACCGGCCCTTTTGCATCGATGCCCCTGATCCGTACAGCCCATACGGATCAGGGGCTTTTTGTGTGCAGTGCGGTTAGCGGGGCAGGTCGCGGTTGAGCTTGCCGCTCACCAGCCCCTCCAGATCGAGGCTCACCGCTGAGAAACCCAGCTGGCGGAAGGCCTGCACCAGATCCGTGCGGGTGCCGTCAGCCTGCAGGGCTGCGAGCAGTTGATGCAGCTCCTCGGGCGGTAGCTCGATCCGGGCCGTTTCCCCCTGGCTGCGGACCCGCAGGGCCCGCAGCCCCTGCTGCCGCAGCCAGTCTTCAGCGCCGGCCACCCGCTGCAGGCGTTCGGCACTGATGGCTTCGCCGTAGGGGAAGCGTGAGGCCAGGCAGGGCTGGGCGGGTTTGTCCCACCAGGGGAACCCCAGGGCCCGGGAGAGCTGGCGCACATCGGCCTTGCTCAGCCGTTGCTCCGCCAGGGGTGACACCACCCCCCGCTCACGGGCCGCGCGGATGCCCGGCCGGTGGTCGCTGAGATCGTCGTGATTCACGCCATCGAGCACCTGGCAGCCGGCGGCCGCGGCCGCCAGGCTCGGCAGCAGGGCCGCCAGCTGGCCATGCAGTTCACGCTTGCAGGCGTAGCAGCGCTCGACCGGGTTGCTGCTGTAGGCCGGATCGGTCAGTTCGGCGGTGGCGATCTCCCGATGGGTGATGCCCATCCAGGCCGCCTGTTGCTGGGCCTCCCGGCGCAGGTGCGGCGCCAGGGCTGGCGACACGCCGGTGATCGCCAGAGCCCGATCCCCCAATTGCTCGGCGGCGATCGCCGCCACCAGGGCGCTGTCGACCCCGCCGGAGTAGGCCACCACCACCGCCGGATAACGGGCCAGCTGGCTGCGCAGGCCGTTGAGGGCCTGCTCCAGGCCCGCCGGCAGGCTTTCGAGCGGGCGGTACATCGGGGGCGGCTGTTGGCGGTGGGGCTGTGATCCTGGCAAGCGGCAGCCCCCGGTAGCATCGGGCCGACCCGGTGGTGCCGATGAGCTCCAGCACCCAGACCACGCAGCGGGGCACCGGCCGGGGCATCGGCATCCGCACCGCCGCTGGCAGCAATGAGCGCAGCCACGGCCAGCTGCATGTGTACGACGGCGAGGGCAAGGGCAAGAGCCAGGCTGCCCTGGGGGTGGTGCTGCGCACCATCGGCCTGGGCATCTGCGAACGCCGGCAAACGCGGGTGTTGCTGCTGCGCTTTCTGAAGGGTCCTGGCCGTTCCTACGACGAGGACGCCGCCATCGAGGCCCTGCAGCAGGGCTTCCCCCATCTGATCGATCAGGTGCGTACCGGCCGTGGCGACTACTTCAGCGCCGATCAGGTGACCCGCGTGGATGTGGCGGAAGCCGAGCGGGGCTGGACGATCGCCAAGGGTGCCCTGGCCAGTGAGCTGTACTCCGTGGTGGTGCTCGATGAGCTCAACCCTGTGCTCGACCTGGGCCTGCTGGATGCTCAGGAGGTGGTGCGCACCCTGGCGGCCAAGCCTTCGGGCATGGAGGTGATCGTGACCGGCCGCGGTGCCCCGCGGGAGTTGGTGCGCATTGCCGACCTGCACTCGGAGATGCGCGCGCACCGCCGCGCCGACGATGCCATCGAGCCGGGTCCGGATGGCACCTTGCTGCCGGCCGGCCTCGATGGCATCGAGATCTACACCGGGGAAGGCAAGGGCAAGAGCACCAGCGCCCTAGGCAAGGCCCTGCAGGCCATCGGCCGCGGCATCAGCCAGGACAAGAGCCACCGGGTGCTGATCCTGCAGTGGCTCAAAGGGGGCAGCGGCTACACCGAAGATGCCGCCATCGCCGCCCTGCGCGAAAGCTATCCCCATCTGGTGGATCACCTGCGCTCTGGCCGCGATGCGATCGTGTGGCGCGGCCAGCAGCAGCCGATCGACTACGTGGAGGCCGAACGGGCCTGGGAGATCGCCCGCGCCGCCATCTCCAGCGGTCTCTACAAAACGGTGATCCTCGATGAGATCAATCCCACCGTGGATCTCGAGCTGCTGCCGGTGGAGCCGATCGTGCAGACCCTGCTGCGCAAGCCGGCCGAAACCGAAGTGATCCTCACCGGTCGCTGCAAAAACCCCCCGGCCTATTTCGACCTGGCCTCCGTGCACTCGGAGATGGTGTGCCACAAGCACTACGCCGAGCGCGGCGTGGATCTGAAGCGCGGCGTGGACTACTGACTGAACCCACGGCCCTCGCTCAAGCCCGGCAGAGTGCGGTCTTGTTCGTCGGCCCCACGCGCCATGACCCCCACCCGTGAGCAGATCCTGGCCGCGTCCGCCGGCTGGGTGGCGGTGCTGCTGAATGTGGTGCCGGGGCTGGGGGCGGGTTACCTCTACCAGCGCCGCTGGCAGGCCTACTGGATCACCTCGGTCCTGGCCACAGCCTGGTTTGTGGCGGGGGCTGTGCTGGCCCAGAGCGCTGACGCCGCGGCCGAGGCCCAGAACCAGCTGGTGGGACTGATCGGCCTGCTGCTGCTGGCGGCCGTCACCGCTGCCGAAGCAGGGCTGTCCGTGAAGCGGGTGCGTCAGGGCCTGGAGCGTTGATTGTGGGGCGCCACTGGAGAACCAGCTGCCCCACACCTGGATTGCTTGACCCCTGGGGCTATCTCCGGGGGTTCCTCAATACCGGGGCACGCTGGAGTCCACCTCCTGGCTCCAGGCGTCGATGCCGCCGGCCACGTTGATGCCCTCGATGCCGTGGCGTTTGAGGGCGATCAGGGCTTTGGCGCTGCGGCCGCCCAGTTTGCAGTGGGCGTAGAGGGTTTTGCCAGCAGCCAGTTCACGCACCCGTTCCACGGCAGTGCCGTTTTCGATCTGATCCAGGGGAATCAGCTCAGCGCCGGGGATCACGGCGATCGCCGCTTCGGGGGGATTGCGCACGTCGATCAGAGCGATGCCGGAGCGGTCGCCATCGAGCAGCGCCTTGAGCTCCTGCACGCTGATGCTCTCCACTGCACCGGCTTCCTCCTGGCCCGGGGCGCTGCCGCCCACACCGCAGAACTCCTGGTAGTCGATCAGCTTGTCGATCACCGGGCGCTCGGGATTGGGCCGCAGCTTCAGCTCGCGGAACTTCATGCCCAGGGCATCGAACAGCAGCAGGCGGCCGCTGAGGGTGGTGCCGATGCCGGTGATGATCTTCACCGCCTCGGTGGCCTGGATCACGCCGATGATCCCGGGCAGCACGCCCACCACGCCGCCCTCGGCACAGGAGGGCACCATGCCCGGCGGCGGCGGCTCGGGGAACAGGTCGCGGTAGTTGGGGCCCTCGGCATCGAGGTTGAACACCGTGGCCTGGCCTTCAAAGCGGAAGATCGAGCCGTACACGTTGGGCTTGCCCAGCAGCACG
>JBJTHL010000073.1:0-10846 GCA_046094445.1 Vulcanococcus sp. | reverse complement strand
TCCGGGTGCGGATCGAGGCCGACCGGGAACGGGCCCCGGTGCTGCTCTCGAACGGCAACTGCGTGGAGGTGGGCGACCTGCCCGCCGCTGGTGGGGCTGCCCGCCACTACGCCGTGTGGGACGACCCCTTCCCCAAGCCCTCCTATCTGTTCGCCCTGGTGGCCGGCCGCCTGGAGGAGGTGCGCGAGTCGTTCACCACCGCCAGCGGCCGCTCGGTGGCCCTGCGCCTTCACGTGGAGCCCGGCGATCGGCCCTACACCGGCCACGCCATGGCTTCGCTCCAGCGCGCCATGCGCTGGGATGAGCAGCGTTATGGCCTGGAGTACGACCTCGATGAGTTCAACATCGTGGCTGTGCGCCACTTCAACATGGGCGCGATGGAGAACAAGAGCCTCAACATCTTCAACTCCAAACTGGTGCTGGCTGATGCTGAAACCGCCACCGATGGCGAGCTGGAGCGCATCGAGAGTGTGATCGGCCACGAGTATTTCCACAACTGGACCGGCAACCGCATCACCTGCCGCGACTGGTTCCAGCTTTCGCTCAAGGAGGGCCTCACCGTGTTCCGCGATGCCTGCTTCACGGCCGATCTGCATTCACCGGCGGTGAAGCGTATCGAGGATGTTTCCCTGTTGCGCAACAGCCAGTTCCGCGAGGATGCCGGGCCCACAGCCCATCCGATCCAGCCTGATCACTACCAGGCGATCGACAACTTCTACACCACCACCATCTACGAGAAAGGATCGGAGGTGATCCGCGCCCTGCATAGCCTGCTGGGTGAGGAGACGTTCATGCGCGGGATGGCGCTGTATGTGAGCCGTCACGACGGCACCGCCGCCACCTGTGGCGATTTCGTGCGGGCCATGCAGGATGCCGCCGAGGAGGCCTGGGCCGCGGGTGCCGCGATTCCGCGGTTCTCCTTCGAGCAGTGGAGCCGCTGGTACCACCAGGCCGGTACGCCCCTGCTGAAGCTGGAGCGCCACTGGGATGGCGACGCCGGCACCCTCACGCTCACCATCCGCCAGAGCACGCCGGCCACCCCGGGCCAGGCCAGCAAGCAGCCCGTGGTGATTCCCCTGGCCCTGGGGCTGGTGGGTCAGGGGGGCGATGCCCTGCTGCCGCGGTTGGCGGGTGAAAGCCACCACGCCGCCGAAGCCGCCAGCCAGCGCATCGATCGCCATTGGGGGCAGCGCAGCCGCCTGCTGGTGGTGGATCAGCCTGAGCACACCGTGGTCTTCGAGGGTCTCGAGCCCCACAGCCACCCGCCGGCCCTTTCGCTGCTGCGGGGCTTCTCGGCGCCGGTGCGCCTGGAGATCGAGCGGCCGCTGGCCGAGCTGCTGCACCTGTTCGCCTGCGACAGCGATCCCTTCGCCCGCTGGGATGCCGGCCAGACGCTGCTGCGCCAGGCGGTGTTGCGGCGGGCCGCCGCTGCGGCGGACGACGAACTCGAGGAGGGGCTGGTGGCCGCCTTTGGGCGGATCCTGTCGGAGGTGGGGCTCTGCGACGCCAACCGCAGCGCTCTGCTGGCCCTGCCAGGGCTGCCGGAACTGGAGGATGCAGCCCTGGCCGAGGCTGGTGTGTGCGATCCGCCGGCCCTGTTTGCGGCGTTGCTGGGCCTGCAAGCCCGCTTCGGTGCCGAGCTGGAGGAACCCCTGGCCCATCGCCTGGAGGGAAGCCGGCCCCAGTGGCTGGAGGCCTGGCCCGCTGGTGTGGGTGATCGCCTGCTCACGGCCACGGCCTGGACGCTGCTGGTGGCCGCGGGCGATCCCGGCGCGCGGGCGGAAGCCGCCGCTGCGGTGCATGGCCCCTCGATGACCCTGGCCCGTGCCGGGCTGCGGGCCCTGCAGGCCCACGACACGCCGGAACGCACCGCAGCCGTGGCCGCCTTCCATGCGCGCTGGCGGGACAAGCCCGTGATCCTGGACGCCTGGTTTGCCCTGGAGGCTTCCGCTCCCTTCGGCGATGGCGTGGCCCGCGTGCGCCGGCTGATGGAGCATCCGCGTTTCGACCCGGCGGCCCCCAACACCCTGAGGGCTGTGCTGGGGGGCTTCGCCGGCAACACCCCCCAGTTCCATGCCGCCGATGGCAGCGGCTACCGCTTCATGGCCGAGCAGATCGCGGCCCTCGATCAGCGCAACCCGATCACCGCCTCGCGCCTGGCCAAAGTGTTCAGCCGCTGGCAGAGCTACGGCCCGCAGCGCAGCACCGCCATGGGCGCGGCCCTCGAGCACCTGGCTGCGGCCGCGCTTTCCACCAACACCCGCGAGGTGGTGGAGCAGTGCCTCGGCCGGGGGTGATGGAGGCCGGGTGCGGGCTGACCCCGTGGGCTTTGCCCCGGTTGGTCAGTCCTGTTGGCCTTCACGGCCCGAGCTGGCGGTGTAGTTCGCGAAATGCGCTCTGCCGGGCCGCCGGCCCCTCTGCCCCGGCGTGGCGCCCCCAGAGCCCTTCCCAGTAGAAATAGATGATCCCGTGGCCGCGCTGGGCGGCCAGCCGTACTTTCTCAGCGAGTGTGCCCATCGGCGTGGTGCGGCCGCCAAAGCCCGAGAGGATGCCGATCTCCACGGGAATCCCCCAGCTGCTGGCCTTCACCAGGGCGGGTTGGCGCAGGTCGCGCTCGAATCCTGCCAACGAGTAGGCATAGTTCTGCACCACCAGCTCATCGATCAGGCTGCCCAGGGCCCAGATCTCCCAGTCCTGCAGCCAGGTGTTGTAGGCAAAGCGAAAGGGGCCGGGGGAGAGGCTCACGTAGGCCGTGCCCTCGCCGCTGGTTTTCAGCACCCGCCGCAGCTCCCGCAGCAGGCCGGTGAGCTGGTGGCGCCGCCAGGTCATCCAGGCGCGATCGGTGTGGTCGTCGGGCGGTTCGCGGCCGCTGGCCTGGCGGTAGAGATCGCGGCTGTAGGCGTCGTAGCCCAGCTCCACCGGCCAGGCGAAATGGTCGTCGAGCTGGATGCCATCCACCTTGCAGCGCTGCACGATCTCGCCGATCAGCCCCAGGAAACGGGCGCGCACCCCCGGGTGGGCCGGGTTGAGGAACACCATCGGCCGGCCGTGCAGCTCCACGCTGCTGCTGCCATCACGCTTCTGCAGCACCCACTCCGGGTTCTGGCGCACCACCGCCGCATCGGCGGGCTCCATCAGGCCGTACTCCAACCAGGGGATCACCTGCAGACCGCGCCTGTGGGCCTGCTCGGTGAGCCGGCAGATCGGGTCGTGCCGCACACCGGCCTGGGCCAGCGCCGGCTCCATCGGCGCCCAGCGGCTGCGGTGGAACGTGGTGCCGCGGCTCCACACATTGGGGTAGAGCGTGTTGAAGCCCGCTTCCGCCAGCTCGGCCACCGCCTGATCGATGCGGCCGGGGTCGTAGTACAGCGGGCTGGGGCTGTTGGTGAGCCACACCCCCAGCCGGCGGGGAGCCGAGCGGGCCTCCAGGGCGCCCAGGCCCTGCAGCACGGTGGTGACCACCACGGTGGCCAGCACGGTGGCCAGCGCCGGCAGGGCCCGTTGGAGTCGCGCGCGCAGGGGCAAGGGATGGTTCAGGGGTGCTTCAGCGGAACATCGAGCTCACCGAGCTCTCCTCGTGGATCCGCCAGATGGCCTCCCCCAGCATGTTGGCCACCGAGAGCACCTGCAATTGCGGGAAGCGGCGCTCATCCGCCAGCGGGATCGAGTTGGTCACGATCACCTCCTCGAACAGTCCCGGCTGCGACAGCCGCTCCACCGCCGGCGGCGAGAACACCGCGTGGGTGGCGCAGGCCAGCACCCGCGTGGCACCGCGATCCCGCAGCAGCCGTGCGCCGGCGCAGATCGTGCCGCCGGTGTCGATCATGTCGTCGATCAGGATGGCGGTCTTGCCGGCCACATCGCCGATCACCGTGAGGCTCTCGGCCACGTTGTGACCGGAGCGGCGCTTATCGATGATCGCCAGTGGCGCATCCTTCATCTGCTTGGCGAAGGCCCTGGCCCGGGCCACACCGCCCACATCCGGCGACACCACCACCACATCGCCGAAGTCGCGGCCGGCCAGGTAATCCACCAGCACGGGTGATCCGTAGATGTGATCACAGGGGATATCGAAGTAGCCCTGGATCTGGGCGGAGTGCAGGTCCATCGCCAGCACCCGGTCCACGCCCGATTTGGCCAGCAGGTTGGCCACCAGCTTGGCGGTGATCGATTCGCGGCCGGCCGTCTTGCGATCGGCACGGGCATAGCCGTAGTAGGGGATCACGGCCGTGATCTGGCGTGCTGAGGCCCGTTTGCAGGCGTCCACCATGATCAGCAGCTCCATCAGGTGATCGTTCACCGGAGCGCAGGTGGGCTGGATCAGGAACACATCGCAGCCGCGGATCGATTCCTGGATCTGGATGTAGAGCTCGCCATCGGCGAAGCGTTTGATCACCCGTGGACCATCCGGAACCCCCAGATAGGCGCCGATCTCCCGGGCCAGGGCCTGGTTGGAGGTGCCGCTGAACAGCCGCAGCCGGCGGGTGTCGTGGCCGACGCTGGCCTGCTCCACCCGTTCTGCGGTCAGGAAACTGGTCACGGCGGCCGCGGGCGTGATCGCTTGAACCCCGATCGTAGAAGCCACCCGGTTGTCGGTCAGCCCCGACACCTCCACCCCCATGCCTTCCGCTTTGTCATGGCCCGGTCCCGGCCTGGTGCTGCTGGCACCCGGCGGTGTCCAGCCCCCGTGTGCCGCTCGCCTGGCTCCACAGCTGGGGCTGCGGCCGCTGGCGTGGGCCGTGGGCGCTGCCGATGATCCCGCCATCACCCTGGCGGCCCTGGCCCAGGAGCGGCCCGGCTGGCTGCTGCCCCTGCCCCGCGATCCCGGAGCCGACCTGGCCGTGCCGGGGTGCTGGGCCGATGCCCTGGCGGCCTGGCGCCAGCCGGTGCTGCTGCTGCTCCCCGCCTCAGCCGCGATCGCCGGCCTGCCCCGCGCCTATCGGGCGCTGCTGGAGCTGGCGGGGGTGCCGCTGCTGGGGCTGGTGCAGCTGGGTGAGCCCTGGTGCCCGCAGCAGCGCCGCAGCGATGGCCTGCCCTGGCTCGGTTGCCTGGGAGAGGAGGCCGGCGAGGATCCTGCGCTGAACCTGCTGATCCGGCGTCGCTGGGCCGCGCTTCAGGGCGTCCAGGCCTGATCCCGGGCCGCAGGATCAACGGCGCGCAGGCGCTCGCCGGGTTGGCTGGCGGGGCCCAAGGGCAGTTGGCGGAAGCGCACGCTCTCGCTCTGCTGCAGGGCCGCCGCCAGCAGGCTGAGGGCTTCGCTCTGGGTCAGGTTGGTGTCCACCTGGTCCTGCAGCTGGCGCAGCAGATCGGGCAGCTGGGTGAGTTGCTGCTGTTGGCCCATCTGGCGCAGCACGCTCTCGATCGCCATCTGCTGGCGCTCCCGCCGGGCGTCCTCGCCGCGATCCGGATCCCGGAAGCGCAGCAGCTGCTCCACCTGGTTGCCGCTCAGCAGCTGCATCCCGCCATCGAGCTGGATCTTGTAGTTCTGGGCCTTGTCCTGGTAGCGCATGTTGCGGTCGGGGGCCAGCTCGATCCGCCCCAGATCGTCCACCAGCTGCCGCAGGGCAGCCCGGGGCAGCACCAGGTAGCGATCGGGCTGTCCCTTGGGCAGGCCCACCAGATCGGCGCTGGCGCCCGCCACCAGGGCCGGACCCCCGCGGCGGTAGAGGCTCCCCAGGCTCACCGGGCGCTTGTCGCCCGGGAGCTGCACCGCCGCCTCCACCGGCAGGCTCAGCACCTGCACAGCCCCCTTGGGATCCACCTGCACCAGGGCCAGGGCATCGCTGTTCGCCGGCCCTGCAGGGGCTGCTCCATTGCGCACAGCTCCGCGCCGATCGGCATCGGAGCCGATCAGCAGCACGGTGATCGGCCGGCTGGGGGGATCCGCCAGGCTGGCTGCGCTGGTGAGGTCGCGATGGACGACGGCACTGTCGCCCTCGGGCCAGGCCACCCCCAGCAGCATCAGGCCGGTGGCCACGCCCACACCTCCCGCCAGCAGGCGCACGGCCAGGCGTCGGCGCCGGATGGGCCGGGGGGGCTTGCTGGTGTCCCGCTGGGGAACCATGGCCGCTCGGGCGGTGAACAATCGCTCAACTCTGGCGCAAGTCCAGGCATCCGCCGGCTTTTGCGCTCTGGGGGTGGATAGGTTGTTGCTTCCGGCCTCCGATCCGCTCGCCACCGCCGGCACCAGCATCCGTTGACTTCCGCCTCTCCCGCCTCCCTGTCCGCCCACGAGCGGGCCCGGCCCCTGGCCAAGGGCAGCGTGTATCCCGCCAAGGATCTCTGCAGCCAGTGCGGCCTCTGCGACAGCCGCTGGGTGGCCTACGTGAAGGACAGCTGCGCCTTCCTGAACCAGCGCTTTGAGGCGATGGAAACCGCGGCCCACGGCCGCAGCCGCGACCTCGACAACGAGGACGAGCTCTACTTCGGCGTGCAGCAGCGCATGCTCACCGCTCGCCTGCAGCAGTCGATCGCCGGCGCCCAGTGGACCGGCATCGTGAGCCGCCTCGGCGTGCGGGCCCTGGAAACCGGCCTGGTGGATGCGGTGCTGTGCGTGGGCCAGAGCGACGACGACCGCTTCACCCCGGTGCCGCGGCTGGCCCGCACCCCCGAGGAGGTGCTCAGCGCCCGGGTGAACAAGCCCACCCTCTCCCCCAACCTGGAGGTGCTGGAGCAGCTGCCGGGCAGCGGCATCCAGCGCCTGCTGGCCATCGGCGTGGGCTGCCAGATCCAGGCCCTGCGGGCCGTGCAATCCACCCTGCCCCTCGAGGCGCTGTATGTGCTGGGGCTCCCCTGCGTCGACAACGTCTCCCGCCAGGGGCTGCAGACCTTCCTGGACAGCACGGTGAGCTCTCCGGACACGGTGGTGCACTACGAGTTCATGCAGGACTTCCGCATCCACTTCCGCCACAGCGACGGCCGTGAGGAGACGGTGCCCTTCTTCGGCCTCGACACCCCGAAGCTCAAGGACGTGTTCGCGCCGAGCTGTCTGAGCTGCTTCGACTACACCAACGCCGGCGCCGATCTGGTGGTGGGCTACATGGGCGCGACGTTCGGCCGCCAATGGCTCACCGTGCGCAATCCGAAGGGGCAGCAGCTGCTCGATCTGGTGGAGACGGAGCTGGATGTGGGGCCCGTGACCAGCTCTGGCCAGCGCCAGGCGGCGGTGCAGCAGGGCATCGAGGCCTACGACAAGGCCCTGAAACTGCCCCTGTGGCTCGCCAACCTGATCGGCTTTGTGGTGGAGCGCATCGGGCCGAAGGGGCTGGAGTACGGCCGCTTCTCGATCGACTCGCACTTCACCCGCAACGCCCTCTGGCTGCGTCGGAACCACCCGGAGAAGGTGGCGCCCCACATCCCCGCCTTCGCCCAGAGGATCATCAGCCGCTATCGGCTGCCCGAGCGATGAGACGCACCGGCGTTCTGCTTCATCCCACGGCGCTGCCGGGCAGCCCCGCCTGCGGCAGCCTCGGCGCGGCGGCCCAGGCCTGGATCGATGCCCTGGCCGATCAGGGGATCGACGCCTGGCAGCTGCTGCCCCTGGCCCCGCCGGACGGCACCGGCTCCCCCTACAGCGCCCCCAGCAGCTTTGCCCTCAACCCCTGGCTGCTCGACGCCGAGCAGCTGCTGGCCGATGGCCTGCTGCAGGCGGCCGATCTGGAGGCGTTGCCCCGCGGCAGCGCCGGCCCCCGGCTCGATCTGGAGCTGGCGGAACGGCGCTCGGCGGCCTTGGCCCAGGCGCTGCAGCGTCGCCTGCCCAGCTGGCCGGAACGCCAGCGCCAGGCCTTCGCCCGCTGGCAGGGCGAGCAGGCCTTCTGGCTGGTGGATCACTGCCGCTTCATGGTGTTGCGCCGCCTGCATCAGCAGCAACCCTGGTGGCAGTGGCCGCAGCCCCTGGCCCGCCGCCGCCGGGCGGCCCTGCACCGCCTCGACCGCGAGCAGGCGCAGGCCCTGCAGGCGGAGGCCCTGTTGCAGTGGCAGCTGCAGGGGCAGTGGCAGCGGTTGCTGGATCACGCCCGCCGCCGCGGCGTGGCGGTGATCGGCGATCTGCCCTTCTACGTGGCCCACGACAGCAGCGATGTGTGGAGCCGCCGCCGGCTGTTCTCGGTGCGCAGCGATGGCCGCCTGAGCACCCAGAGCGGTGTCCCGCCGGATTATTTCTCGGACACCGGTCAGCTCTGGGGCACGCCGGTGTATCGCTGGCCTCTGCATCGCCTCAGCCGCTTCGGCTGGTGGATGCGCCGCCTGCAGCGTCAGCTGGAGCTGGTGGATCTGCTGCGGCTGGATCACTTCCGCGCCCTCGAGGCCGCCTGGTGCGTGCCCGGCAGCGACAGCACCGCCCAGTCGGGGGTGTGGCGGCGCTCTCCGGGGGAGGCCCTGCTGCGTCGCTTCCAGGCCCTGCGCCGCGGGGCGCCCCTGCCGCTGATCGCGGAAGACCTGGGGGTGATCACGCCGGAGGTGGAGGCCCTGCGCGATCGCTACCGGCTGCCGGGCATGAAGATCCTGCAGTTCGCCTTCGACGGCAATGCCGACAACCCCTACCTGCCGCAGAACTACGCCGGCAGCGCCTGGGTGGTGTACACCGGCACCCACGACAACGCCACCTCGATCGGCTGGTGGCATGGCCTTGGCGGCGAGGAGCGCCAACGGGTGGAGACCTGCCTGGGGGCCGCCGTGCAGGCCCCCGGCTGGCAGCTGCTGGAGCTGGCCCTGTCGTCGACGGCCGAGCTGGCGGTGGTGCCGCTGCAGGACCTGCTGGAACTGGGGGATGAGGCCCGCTTCAACACCCCAGGCACCCTCGGCGACAACTGGAGCTGGCGGTTGGAGCGGCCGATCGCCGACCTCACCGGCCCGCTCCAGGGCCTCGGCGCGATGGCCCGCCGCTACGGACGCGGTGTGGACGCGGCGGTCGCCGCTGCTACGGGCAGCCGATAACGCCCTGCTTGGCCCTTGAGGCTCGGCAGGGGGGCACCGTTCCAGCTCACGGCCCCCTCGGGCGGTGCAGGTTGAATCCGCAGCTCCAGCGGCGACTGCAGCTGCAGCACCAGTTCCCCCTGCGCTCCGGTGAGGCTGCTGCGGGAGCCCCCCTCGCTCTGCAGCTGCAGGCTGCTGGGCTGGCTGAGGTTGAGGCGCAGCACCCCCGGGCCGCTTCGGGCGGCTGGCGTGGCGCCCGCCTGTCGCTCCTGCCGCTGCAGGGCGGCCAGTCCCTGGCCCTGGCTGGCCTGGCGCAGGGGTTGCAGGTCGGGATAGCGGTTCAGCAGGGCGACGGCCGGCGAGGGCTGCCGCCGTTGCTCCTGCAGCGGCAGCGGCGGAATCGGCCGCAGGCTGAGCTGATTGGCGGCGACGATCTGCTGCTGCTGCAGGTTGAGCAGATAGATCAGCCCCAGGGTCAGCCCGCCGTAGAGCACCGTGCCCTGCCAGCTGCTGAACACCTCGATCGAACCGGGGGTGAACCGCTGCAGCAGGTCGCCGTGGCCCCTCTGGCTGCGCAACCGTTCCGCCGCGCTGCTGGCCGGCAGGGCGGCCGCCAGGCTGCCGCCGGGCAGGTCCAGGCGCTGCTCGATCAGCGGCAACATCGAGCGCAGGTAGGCCGGTTCCGGCAGCCGATCGCGCCAGCCCCGCTCCAGGGCCTCCAGCACCGGGGTGCTGATGCGGGTTTCCAGGGCCATCTGGCGCAGGTTCAGGCCGCGGGCCTCCCGTTCCTGCCGCAGCAGCCGGCCGATGGCCAGCAGCGGATCTTCAGGGCCGTTGCCCCCGGGCTGCCCGGCGCGTCCGCCCTTGCCGGCCCAGCGGGAGCGCCAACGCCTCAGTCCGGCGATGGTGCTGGCGATCCGGGGCATCAAGGTTGACCATCCTGGTGATCCCATTCTTGGCGATCGACCCGGCGCCAGCGCCCCTCGGGCAGCGCCCCCAGGCCGATGGCGCCGATGGCCACCCGCTGCAGATCGCGCACGGGGTGCCCCAGCAACGCGGCCGTGCGCCGGATCTGGCGGTAGCGCCCCTCCCGCAGCACCAGCTCCAGCAGGGTGTCGCCTCCGTGGGACCGGAGCTGCCGCAGCTCCACCGCTTGGCTGGGCTTGCCATCCAGGGGTACGCCGGCGGCCCAGCGCGCCAGGGTCTGAGCCGATGGCAGGCCCTGCACCCAAACGCGGTAGGTCTTGCGGTGCTGGTAGCGGGGGTGGGTGAACCGCAGGGTGAGGGCTCCGTCGTTGCTGAGCAGCAGCGCCCCGCGGCTGTCGGCATCCAGGCGTCCTACGGGGTGCAGCCCCTGGCCGCGGGCCAGCTCGGCCGGCAGCAGATCGAGCACGGTCGGCCGGCCCTGGGGGTCGTGGCAGCTGCTGAGCACGCCGATCGGTTTGTTCAGCAGGATCAGCTGGGGGGGCGCAGCGGCCTGCAGGGGCCGGCCATCCAGGCGGATGTCATCGAGGTTGGGATCGGCACGCTCCCCCAGCTGGGCCACGCGGCCGTTCAGCTGCACCCGGCCGGCGATGAGCAGTTCTTCGGCCCGGCGGCGTGAGCACAGGCCTGTGGCGGCCAGCACTTTCTGCAGGCGGACCCGCGGGGTCGGCACAGGTGTGCAGGGGGGCAGGGCTCAACGCGGCCATTCTGCCGTCCGCTGGCGTGGGGGAGATCCTGAAGAAAGATGGTAGGTTTGCGAAACACAAGGGTTTCCTAACTCCATCGGCGCCATGCCCTCGCTGCCCGTTCTCCGCTCCGATCGCGACGCTGCGGCCCTGCTGGGGGGCGCCGATCTGGTGCGCTCCTACCTGCGCGACATCGGCCGTGTGCCGCTGCTGAGCCACGAGCAGGAGATCACCCTGGGCCGCCAGGTGCAGGAGCTGGTGGC
>JBJTHL010000072.1:0-4598 GCA_046094445.1 Vulcanococcus sp. | reverse complement strand
CTCCGGCCGCTCCGTGATCGTGGTGGGTCCGAAGCTGAAGATGCACCAGTGCGGTCTGCCCAAGGAGATGGCGATCGAGCTGTTCCAGCCATTCGTGATCCATCGCCTGATCCGTCAGAACATCGTCAACAACATCAAGGCCGCCAAGAAGCTGATTCAGCGCGCCGATGATGAGGTGATGCAGGTCCTGCAGGAGGTGATCGAAGGGCACCCGATCCTGCTGAACCGTGCTCCTACCCTGCACCGTCTCGGCATTCAGGCCTTTGAGCCGAAGTTGGTGGATGGCCGCGCCATTCAGCTGCACCCGCTGGTGTGCCCCGCCTTCAACGCCGACTTCGATGGTGACCAGATGGCCGTGCACGTGCCGCTGGCCATCGAGGCCCAGACCGAGGCCCGCATGCTGATGCTGGCCAGCAACAACATTCTCTCGCCAGCCACAGGCGAGCCGATCATCACCCCGTCGCAGGACATGGTGCTCGGTGCCTACTACCTCACCGCCGTACAGCCCAGCGGCGTGAAGCCCGCCTTCGGCGACCGCAGCCGCACCTTCTCCGGCCTGCGCGATGTGATGAGCGCCTTCGACGAGAAGCACCTCACCATGCACGACTGGGTGTGGGTGCGCTTCAACGGCGAGGTGGATGCCGAGGGTGAAGCCAAGGAGCCGGTGAGCACCGAAACCCTGAGCGACGGCACCCGCATCGAGCAGTGGAACTACCGCCGCGATCGCCTGGATGAGGACGGTGCCCTGATCAGCCGTTACCTGCTCACCACCGTGGGCCGCGTGGTGATGAACAGCACGATCATCGATGCGGTGGCAGCCGCCTGAGATCCCCGAACGATTCCTCCTCTCTTCCCTCACGACGCGCAGCCATGACCGCCACCCCCAGCAAGAAGACCAGCAAGAAGAGCAAGGCCGCGGCTGAGGCCGCCGCTGCCGCGGCTCCGATCAACGGCTCCGCTCCGCTGAGCAAGGCCGCCCCCGTGTTCCGCAATCGCACGATCGACAAGAAGCAGCTGCGGAACCTGATGGCCTGGGCCTACAAGAACCACGGCACCGCCGCCACCGCTTCGATGGCTGATGAGCTCAAGGACCTGGGTTTTCACTACGCCACCCAGGCTGCCGTTTCGATCTCGGTCGACGACCTGCGCATCCCCGGTGAGAAAGCCCGTCTGCTCGAGGAAGCCGAGCAGCAGATCACCGATACCGAAGAGCGCTACCGCCTCGGTGAGATCACCGAGGTGGAACGTCACACCAAGGTGATCGACACCTGGACCGAAACCAACGAGCGTCTGGTTGAGGAGGTCAAGAAGAACTTCAACGACAACGATCCGTTGAATTCGGTGTGGATGATGGCCAACTCCGGCGCCCGGGGGAATATGTCCCAGGTGCGTCAGCTGGTGGGCATGCGCGGCCTGATGGCCAACCCCCAGGGCGAGATCATCGACCTTCCGATCCGCACCAATTTCCGGGAGGGTCTGACGGTCACCGAATACGTGATCTCGTCCTATGGCGCCCGCAAGGGTCTGGTCGATACCGCCCTGCGTACGGCCGACTCGGGCTACCTCACCCGCCGTCTGGTGGATGTAGCCCAGGACGTGATCGTGCGCGAGGACGACTGCGGCACCAGCCGCAGCATCCCGATCGATGCCGACGACAAGGGGCGCTATGCCGCCAAGTTGGTGGGTCGCCTGGCTGCCGAGCCCGTGCTTGATGCCGACGGCAGCGTGATCGTGGATCGCGACGGCGAAATTGACGCCCCCACCACCGCCCGCATCGAAGCGGCCGGCGTGAAGACCGTGAAGGTGCGCTCGCCGCTCACCTGCGAAGCCTCCCGCTCGGTGTGCCGCAAGTGCTACGGCTGGGCACTGGCCCACAACGAACTGGTTGACCTGGGCGAAGCCGTGGGCATCGTGGCCGCCCAGTCGATCGGTGAGCCCGGCACCCAGCTCACCATGCGCACGTTCCACACCGGTGGTGTGTCGACCGCCGAAACCGGTGTGGTGCGCTCCTCCACGGAAGGCACCGCCGAGTTCGATGCAAAGGCCCGCGTGCGTCCCTTCCGCACCCCCCACGGCGTGGAGGCCCTGATCGCCGAAACCGATTTCACCCTCACGGTGAAGCCCAGCGGCAAGGGCAAGCCCCAGAAACTGGAGATCACCACCGGTTCGCTGCTGTTCGTCGCCGACGGTGGCGATGTACCGGCCGACACGATGCTGGCCCAGATCTCCTCCGGCGCTGCCGTCAAAAAGAGCGTGGAGAAGGCCACCAAGGACGTCATCTGCGACCTGGCCGGACAGGTGCGCTACGAGGATGTGATCCAGCCCAGGGAGGTCACCGACCGTCAGGGCAACATCACCCTCAAGGCCCAGCGTCTGGGTCGTCTGTGGGTGTACAGCGGCGACGTGTACAACCTGCCCCCCAATGCTCAGCCCGTGATCAAGGGCGGCAAGGGGGTCAGCACCGGTGAGGTGCTGGCGGAGAGCCGTCTGGTGAGCGAGTACGGCGGTGCCGTCCGCCTGCGCGAAAGCGCCGGTGATTCCCGCGAAGTGCAGATTGTCACCACCAGCCTCACCCTCAAGGATTGCAAACTCGTGGGTGAATCCACCCACGCCGGTGAGATCTGGCACCTCGAGGGTAAGGACAACATTCGCTACCGTCTCAATACGGCCCCCGGTAGCAAGATCAGCTCCGGCGAGGTGATCGCTGAGCTTGCGGATGATCGCTTCCGCACCCAGACCGGGGGCACCGTGAAGTATGCCCCTGGCCTGGCCATCAAGAAGGCCCGTAGCGCCAAAAACGGTTACGAGGTGAGCAAGGGTGGCACCCTGCTCTGGATCCCGCAGGAAACCCACGAGATCAACAAGGACATTTCTTTGTTGATGATCGAGGACGGCCAGTGGATTGAGGCCGGCACCGAGGTGGTGAAGGACATCTTCAGCCAGACCGCCGGCATCGTGACGGTGACGCAGAAGAACGACATTCTGCGCGAGATCATCGTGCGCTCCGGCACCCTGCATCACCTCGCCGATGCCAAGGCCATCAGCCGCTACAGCGACGGCAAGATGGTCAATCCGGGCGAAGAAATCGCTAAGGGCCTCAAGGCCGAAGCGCTGGTGTTTGTGGAATCGGTGGATACCCCCGAGGGTGGCGCGCTGCTGTTGCGTCCGGTGGAGGAATACCGCATTCCCGATGAAGCACACCTGCCGGAACTGGGCAGCATCAAGCAGGCCAACGGCCCCAGCCTTGGCCTTAAGGCCACCCAGCGCCTGGCCTTCAAAGATGGCGAGCTGATCAAGAGCGTGGAGGGCATTGAACTGCTCAAGACGCAGTTGATCCTGGAAACCCACGACACCACCCCCCAGATGACGGTGGATGTGGAGTCGGTTCCTGACAAGCGCGCCAAGACCATCGATCGCCTGCAGCTGGTGATCCTCGAGAGCCTGCTGGTGCGTCGCGACACCCTCTCTGACGCCAGCCACGGCTCCACCCACACCGAGCTGGCCGTCAACGATGGCGACAGCGTGAAGGCCGGCGATGTGGTGGCCACCACCCAGATCCTCTGCAAGGAGGATGGTGTGGTGCAACTGCCCGACATCGCTGAGGGCGAGCCGATCCGCCGTCTGATCGTGGAGCGGGCGAGCGACACCCGCACCATCGACCTCGGCGCCGCCAAGCCCCTGGTGGAGGAAGGCCAGCGCCTGGTGGATGGCGATCAACTGGCCCAGGGCGTCGATGCCCCCTGCTGTGGTCAGGTGGAAACCGTGTCCGGCAGCAGCATCACCATTCGTCTGGGCCGTCCCTACATGGTGTCGCCCGACTCCGTGCTGCACGTGCGTGACGGCGAACTGGTGCAGCGCGGTGATTCCCTGGCCCTGCTCGTGTTCGAGCGCCAGAAGACAGGCGACATCGTGCAGGGCCTGCCGCGGATTGAGGAACTGCTCGAAGCCCGCCGTCCGCGGGAATCGGCGGTGCTCTGCCGCAAGAGCGGCACCGTGCAGATCAAGCAGGGTGACGACGACGACTCCTTGAGCGTCTCGGTGATCGAAGCCGACGACGCCATCACCGATTACCCGATCCTGTTGGGTCGCAACGTGATGGTCTCCGACGGCCAGCAGGTGAGCGCCGGTGAACTGCTCACCGACGGTCCGATCAACCCCCATGAGCTGCTGGAGTGCTTCTTCGAAGATCTGCGCAGCCGCAAGCCCACCATGGAGGCGGCCCAGGAGGCCATCTCCAAGCTGCAGTTCCGCCTGGTGCAGGAAGTGCAGAACGTCTACAAGTCGCAGGGCGTCACCATCGATGACAAGCACATCGAAGTGATCGTGCGCCAGATGACCAGCAAGGTCCGCATCGAGGACGCGGGGGACACCACCCTGCTGCCCGGTGAGCTGATCGAGCTGCGTCAGGTGGAGCAGGTGAACAGCGCCATGGCGATCACCGGCGGTGCTCCTGCCGAGTTCACGCCGGTGCTGCTGGGCATCACCAAGGCCTCGCTCAACACCGACAGCTTCATCTCGGCGGCCTCCTTCCAGGAGACCACCCGCGTGCTCACCGAAGCGGCCATCGAAGGCAAGAGCGACTGGCTGCGCGGTCTCAA
>JBJTHL010000071.1:0-6547 GCA_046094445.1 Vulcanococcus sp. | reverse complement strand
GAAATGGGCGTGTACTTCGACTACATCAGCTCCGGCCTGGGTAACTGATCCCCTGCCAACGGCACACCCTACGGATCCCACCCATGCGCCTGTTCAAAGTCACGGCTTGCATCCCCTGCCCGGAGAAAACCCGTTCCCAGCGCGAGCTGCAGAACACCTTCTTCACCAAGTGGGTGCCCTACGAGAGCTGGTTCGCTGAGCAGCAGCGGATCATGAAGCAGGGCGGCAAGATCATGAAGGTTGAACTGGTGGCCGGTCGCCGTCAGGTCAACGTCGGCAACTGATCCCTCAGCCCTGATCCACCCCGCGATTCAGTGGGCAAACCTTCTGCAGAGCCCGGCTTCGGCCGGGCTTTTTTCATGGGGATGAGCCGCCAACATCCGGCGCCATCGGTTTGCCCGACGCCTGGAAATAGGGGATAGTCGGACACCCCTGAACGCCCTCCTTGGCCCCCCCCGGCAGCCCGACCCGTTCGCGACCAGCCCGCAACGCAACCGCCCCTGCCCAGGCAGCTGGCTTTCTGCCGGTGCCCTTCGGCCACTGGCCTGCAGAAGCCAGGTTGCTGCTGGGCATGGTGGCGCTCTGGAGCCTGCTGGGGCTGGTGGTGCTGGGCTCCGCCAGCTGGTGGGTGGCCGCCCGGGAGATGGGGGATGCCAGCTACTACCTCAAGCGCCAGGCCCTCTGGTTGATCGCCAGCTGGGGGCTGCTCTATCTGGCCTTGCGCGTAAACCTGCGCCGCTGGTTGCGCCTGGCCGGGCCCGCCCTGCTGGTGGGCACGGTGCTGGTGGGCCTCACCCTGGTGATCGGCAGCACCGTGAACGGGGCCAGCCGCTGGCTGGTGTTGGGGCCGATTCAGCTGCAGCCCACCGAACTGATCAAGCCCTTTCTGGTGCTGCAGGGGGCCTCGCTGTTCTCCCACTGGAACCGGATCGCCAACGATCAGAAGCTGATCTGGCTGGGGGTGTTCATCGTGACCCTCGGTCTGATCCTCAAACAGCCGAATCTCAGCACCGCCGCCCTCTGCGGCATGTTGTTGTGGCTGATGGCCCTGGGGGCTGGCCTGCCGCTCTGGATGATGTTCGGCACCGCTGGAGCCGGCTTGGCGGTGGCGGTGGCCAGCATCAGCATCAACGACTACCAGCGTGTGCGGGTCACCTCCTTCCTCAACCCCTGGAAGGACGCCCAGGGGGATGGCTACCAGCTGGTGCAGAGCCTGCTGGCGATCGGCTCGGGGGGGCTTCTCGGTGAGGGCTACGGCCTCTCCACCCAGAAACTGCAATACCTGCCGATTCAGAGCACCGATTTCATCTTCGCGGTGTTCGCCGAGGAGTTCGGCTATGTGGGTTCGGTGGCGCTGCTGCTGTTCCTGGTGCTGTTCGGCTTCGTGGGCCTGCGCATCGCCCTGAGCTGCCGCAGCAATCAGCAGCGGCTGGTGGCGATCGGCTGCACGGCCCTGCTGGTGGGCCAGTCGATCCTCAACATCGCCGTGGCCAGCGGCGCCATGCCCACCACCGGGCTGCCGCTGCCGATGATCAGCTACGGCGGCAACTCCCTGCTGGCCAGCCTGCTCACCGCCGGCCTGCTGCTGCGCTGCTCCCTGGAGGGTGCCGGCCTGGAGCCGGTGCGGCCGCGCCGCGGGCGGGAGCGCTCAGCGGTGGCGGAAAGCGCCCCGATAGGCTGAGCGGCGCAAGCCTTCGATCCCGGCATGTCCGCTCTGGCACTGGCGGATTGGGCACGAGCCGCTGAAGATCTGCTGCAGGGCTCCCTGGCCCATCCCGGGCCCGCCACGGTGGCTCTGGTGTTCGCCGGCGGACTGCTCACCAGCCTCGGTCCCTGCTCCCTCTCGCTGCTGCCGATCACCCTGGCCTACCTGGCCGGGTTCCAGGGCGACGGCCACAAGCCCTGGCTGCGCAGCCTCAGCTTCTGCGCTGGCATCACCGCGGCCCTGGTGCTGCTGGGCCTGGCCAGCGGCGCCCTCGGCAGGATCTACGGCCAGGTGCCTGGGCTGATTCCCACCCTGGTGGCCCTGCTGGCGGTGCTGATGGGCCTCAACCTGCTGGGGCTGCTGCCCTTGCAGCTGCCCAGCGGGCCCGACCCCGAGCGCTGGCGCCAACGGGTACCGGCCGCCCTGGCCCCGCTGGCCGCCGGCCTGGCCTTCGGCCTGGCCGCCTCCCCCTGCACCACCCCGGTGCTGGCGGTGCTGCTGGCCTGGATCGCCCAGGCCGGCTCCCCCATGGCGGGGGCCGGCCTGCTCACCGCCTTCGCCGCCGGCCAGCTGCTGCCCTTGCTGCTGGCCGGCACCGCGGCCGCCTGGCTGCCGCGTTTGCTTGCCCTGCGGGCCGTGGGCCAGTGGGTGCCTCCCCTGAGTGGGGCGGTGCTGCTGCTCACCGGCACGCTCACCCTGCTGGCCCGCTGGAGTTCATGAAGCGTCTGTTCGCCTGGATCTCGGATCTGCGTGTGGCCATCGGCCTGCTGATCCTGATCGCCATCGCCAGCGGCCTGGGCACGCTGGTGCCCCAGAAGGAAAGCGCCGAGCTCTATCACCGCGTCTACGACGCCAAGCCCTGGCTGGGGATCCTCAATGGCGACCGGCTGCTGGCGCTGCAGCTCGATCACGTGTATTCCAGCGGCTGGTTCCTGGGGCTGCTGGCCTGGCTGGGTCTGGCCCTGATCCTCTGCAGCTGGCGGCGCCAGTGGCCGGCGCTGCAGGCCGCCCTGCGCTGGATCGACTACACCACTTCGCGCCAGCTCAGCAAACTCACCCTGGCGGAAACCCTGACCTGCCGCGATGCGGACGGCCAGCTCAGCCAGCTGGAACAGCTGCTGCGCCTGCGGGGCTGGCAGCTGCAGCGGCAGCCCGATCGCCTGGCGGCCCGCAAGGGTGTGGCCGGCCGGGTGGGGCCTCTGCTGGTGCATGCCGGGCTGGTGGTGCTGATGGTGGGGGCCGCCTGGGGCTCCCTGGCCGGCCAGCGGCTCGAGCGCTATCTGGCCCCAGGCAACACCCTGGAGCTGCTCAGCAGCCGCGGCCAGAGCCAGCTCAACCTCAGCCTCGACGACTTCGGCATCGACCGCGACCCCGCCGGCCGGCCCGAGCAATTCCATTCCCGCCTGCGCCTGGAGGCCTCTGCGGCGGGCCCGGCCGACATCCGTGAGATCAGCGTGAACCACCCGCTGCGCTACCACGGCATGACCGTGTACCAGGCCGACTGGGCCCTGGCGGCGATCGCGGTGCAACTGGGCCGCAGCCCGGTGCTGCAGCTGCCACTGCAGAGCTTCCCCCAGCTGGGGGAGCAGGTGTGGGGCATCGTGCTGCCCACCCGGCCTGACGGCAGCAACCCGGTGCTGCTGGCCCTCTCCAGCGAACAGGGGCCGGTGACGGCCTATTCCGCCGAGGCGGATGTGCTGGGACAACTCATCCCCGGCGGAGGGCCGGTGGAGATCGCCGGCAGTCCCCTGCGGATCGACAGCGTGGTGCCCGCCAGCGGCCTGCTGCTGAAGCGCGATCCAGGGGTGCCGCTGGTGTACGCCGGCTTCGCCATCGCCCTGGCGGGCGGCGGCCTCAGCCTGATCGCCACCCGCCAGCTCTGGGCCATCGCCGAGGCCGGCCAGGGGCGGCTGCATGTGGCAGGCCTGTGCAACCGCAATCTCGCGGCCTTTGCCCGCGAATTGCCGGCCCTGCTGGCGGCGTTGCCGGCGGATCAGGCCGCGGCCGAACGGGCTGCAGCCTGATCCTCAGCAGTGCTGGCGTGTGCCGTGGCTGGCGCGGATCACGGTGTGCACGTTGCCGCGGGGGTTGAAATCGGCCTCCAGCTGCATCCACACCGGCTCGCAGGCCGCAACGAAGTCATCGAGGATGCGGTTGGTGACCTCTTCATGGGAGATCGAGCGGTCGCGGTAGCTGTTCACATACAGCTTGATGGCCTTGAGCTCGATCACCCGCGGTCCCGGCTGGTACGTCAGCCGCAGGGTGGCGAAATCGGGGTAGCCGGAGAAGGGGCACTTGCAGGTGAACTCCGGCAGGGTGATCGAGATGTCGTAGGCCCGGCCGGGGCGTGGGTTATCGAAGCAGATCAGCTCCGCCTCGGCGATCGCCCGCTCGCCATAGAGGGGGGTGAGGGTCTGGTCGGCGGGGGCGGAGCTCATGGTGGAGCAGGGATGGGAGCCAGGGGTCAGGGGCGGATGCTAGGCAGTGGAGTGGCAGTAGCAACGGCAACACCCACCCCGCCGCAGCTGAGGCCTAATGGGACCGATCGGGTGTTCAGCCCGCTTCCCCTCCCAGACCCTTTCCTGAGAGACTCTCTCCAGACCGAGCCCCCGCCGTCATGAAAAAAGTTGAGGCCATCATCCGCCCGTTCAAGCTGGAAGACGTGAAGCTGGCCCTGGTCAACGCCGGCATCGTTGGCATGACCGTGAGCGAAGTGCGGGGCTTCGGCCGCCAGAAGGGCCAGGTGGAGCGCTACCGCGGCTCGGAATTCACCGTGGAATTCCTGCAGAAACTCAAGCTCGAGATCGTGGTTGATGACGATCGCGTCGACACCGTGGTGAGCGCCATCCAGGACGCCGCCCGCACCGGTGAGATCGGCGACGGCAAGATCTTCATCAGCCCGATCGACTCGGTGATCCGCATCCGCACCGGCGACCGCGACAGCAGCGCGATCTGAGCCCTCAGGCCAGCGTCGCTGCCACCAGCCGCCGAATCGCCTCCCCATCGGGAGTCGTTTCGGCGGTTTCCCTGTTGGCACACGCGTTCCCAGTGCCGCTGCGCAGCCACAGCAGGTATTCGTGGTTGCCCGCCGGGCCGGTGATCGGAGAGGCCACCACACCGCAGGCGCGCCAGCCCTCGGCGGCAGCAGCAGCGATCACACCGGTGATGGCATCGCCATGGGCCGCGGGCTCGCGCACCACGCCGCCCTTGCCCACACGCTCCTTGCCCACCTCGAACTGGGGCTTCACCAGCAGCACCGCCTCGCGCGGCCCGGGCCGCAGCAGCCGGCCGATCGCCGGCAGCACCAGGGCCAGGCGAATGAACGACACATCAGCCACCGCCAGATCGGGCCAGGCGTCGTCGGGGCCGTAGAGGTCGTCGGGCTGGAGATGGCGCAGGTTGGTGCGCTCCTTCAGCACCAGACGCGGATCGGTACGCAGGCTCCAGGCCGTTTGGCCGTAGCCCACATCCACGCCGTACACCCTGGCGGCGCCGTGCTGCAGCAAGCAATCGCTGAAACCGCCGGTGGAGATGCCGCCATCCAGGCAGCAGCGCCCCTCGATGGCGATCGGGAAGGCCTGCAACGCCGCCAGCAGCTTCTCCCCCCCGCGCGACACAAACCGCGGCGGCTGCTCCACCTGCAGCGCCTGCTCAAGCGGCAGCTCCAGGCCGGGTTTATCGAGCACCCGATCGCCGCTGCGCACCTTGCCGGCGCGGATCAGCTGCTGCGCCTGCTGGCGGCTACCGGCCAGCCCGCGCTCCAGCAGCAGCAGATCCAGGCGTTGCTTGCGGGCCATCGGCGGGCGCACTCCAGGGGCATCGTGCCGCAGCACCGCGGCCCCGCTGTCACAAAACCACAAGCGAAACGGAACAAAATGCAGGCCTGTGGGCAGAAAAACGGGAACGTTCCAGAGGATGACGCTCAGCTCAGGGGAACCCCCATGACGCGCTCCCAACGATCCGGCGGCGCCGCCAGCTTCACCCCCCGCGCCGGCCACGTCGACAACGTGGTGGAACTGCTGCAGCCGGGCAGCTTCGTGAAACTGCGCAACCAGCCCAGGGATCTGCCCCCCTTCCAGCTGATCCACTGCCGTGGCGGGCGCTGCTGGGTGCGGCAGCAGGCCTGGGGCCCGCTGGTGCACTGGGAGGTGGAACACCGCCGGCTCACGGCCAGCTGAGCCGCGCAGGGCCGTTCCATACATTGGTCTGGATGTGAGCCCGCGGCGGCCTTGATCGAGCGTTACACCCTGCCCGAGATGGGCGCCATCTGGAGCGAGGACGCCAAGTTCCAGAGCTGGCTGGATGTGGAGATCGCCGCCACCGAAGCCAACTGCGAGCTGGGCCGCGTGCCCGCCGAAGCGGTGGCCACCATCAAGGAGAAGGCCCGCTTCTCGGTGGAACGCATCCTCGAGATCGAAGCCGAGGTGCGGCACGACGTGATCGCCTTCCTCACCAACGTGAATGAGCACGTGGGCGATGCCGGCCGCTACATCCACGTGGGCATGACCAGCTCCGACGTGCTGGACACCGGCCTGGCCCTGCAGATGAAGGCCTCCGTGGCGCTGCTGCGCACGGAACTCGACGCCCTCGCTGAGGCCATCCGCGAGCTGGCCCGCGCCCACAAGGGCACGGTGATGATCGGCCGCTCCCACGCCATCCACGGCGAACCGATCACCTTCGGCTTCAAGCTGGCGGGTTGGCTGGCGGAGGTGGAGCGCAACCGCGAGCGGCTGGAGCGCCTTGAGGCGGTGGTGAGCGTGGGCCAGATCTCCGGCGCCATGGGCACCTACGCCAATACCGATCCGCGGGTGGAAGCGATCGCCTGCGCCAAGCTTGGACTGG
>JBJTHL010000070.1:0-2924 GCA_046094445.1 Vulcanococcus sp. | reverse complement strand
ACCTCTCACGGAGGGCTGAGCACCCGAGACTGCTTGCCAACACAAGGGTGTCTTGGCCCGAAGCCCGGTTGTGGGGGATTTTATGCGGGTCCGATATCCACTTGTTTGCGGCGATACACAAGTCACAGCAGGTCGGCCGGGCTGGAGACGCCGAGGGGGCCTCGATTGAGGACGTGGGTGTAGATCATGGTTGTCTTGAGATCAGAGTGGCCCAGGAGTTCCTGAATCGTACGGATGTCCTGTCCGCGCTCGAGCAGATGTGTCGCGAAGGAATGCCGCAAGCTGTGGCAAGTAGCTGGTTTGCTGATCCCGGCCGCCAGAACGGCGCGGCGGACAGCCTTTTGGATCAGGCTGGGGTCAAGATGGTGACGGCCCTGCTCACCACTGCTGGGATGGCGCCAGCGACTGGCCTGGGGAAACACCCATTGCCAACCCCATTCAACCGGCGCGTTGCGATATTTTCGCGCCAAAGCATGAGGTAAGAGCACACGGCCCCAGCCATCGGCCAGATCCTGCCGATGGATCTCCCGCACCTGCTGCAGATGGCTCACCAGCTGATGGCCCAGGCCTTCCGGCAACAGCGTGCGTCGGTCCTTGCCGCCCTTTCCGTCGCGCACGGTGAGTTCGCGCCGGCTGAAGTCCAGATCATGGACACGCAGACGTAATGCCTCCATCAGCCGTAGCCCGCTGCCATAGAGCAGACCCGCCACGAGTGCCTCTGATCCATTCAGCCTCTGCAGCACCGCACGAACCTCCTCCTGCGTCAGCACCACCGGCAGCCGGCGCCGGGTGCGAGCCCTTACCACGCCATCGAGGTCCAGGTCGCGCTCGAGCAACTCCCGATACAGAAACAGCAAGGCCGACAGGGCCTGGTTCTGGGTCGAAGGACTGACCTGCAGGTCCACTGCCAGGTGACTGAGAAAAGCATTCACCTCGGCACTGCCCATCTCCCGGGGATGGCGCCGTCCGTGGAAGCGCAGGAACCGCCGCAACCATTGCTCGTAGGTCTGAATCGTGCGGCGGGCGTAATGACGCACCTGCAGCTCTTCGCGGTAGCGCTGAATCAGCCCGGGTGGGCGTGGGGAATCGGCCATGGCCTGCCGTGGGGAGTCTCCATCCAGGATTGCCAGGGCGCCCCGCCATGGCCTCAGCTGTGCCCCTGGTGGATGGCAGCCCGCAGACGGTGCGGCTGCAGAACCAGGACGGCTCATCAGATGCCGATCACCTGGGCGGTGGAACCCCGTTCGTTGGTGCTCACGGCGATGCGGGCGCGGATGCGTTCGCGCAGCGCGGCCACGTGGCTGATCACGCCGATCATGCGGCCACCGGCCCGTAGGCGTTCCAGCTCGTCCATCGCCAGTTGGAGGTTGTCGGCATCGAGACTGCCGAAGCCTTCGTCGATGAACAGGGCATCGAGATGCACACCCCCGGCATGGGCCTGCACGGTTTCGGCCACACCCAGGGCCAGCGCCAGGGAGGCCTGAAAGGTTTCACCACCCGAGAGGCTGTTCACCTCCCGTTCTTCGCCGGTGTAGGCATCGAGCACCCGCAGGCCCAGGCCCGCCTGGCGGCCGCCGCGGCCCCCTTCGTCGCTCAACCGCAACTGGTAGCGGCCTGAGGTCATCAGCGTGAGCCGTTGATTGGCGTGTTCGCAGATGTCGGCCAGATAGGCCGACAGCACCCAGCGCTGCAGTGAGATGTAAGGCGCTGCCTTCCCTTGGCAGCGATCGGCGACGGCCGCCAGCACCTGCGCCCGCTGGCGGGTTTCGGCCTGGACGTCGCTGGCCTGGCGATGGTCTGCGGCCAGCCGTTGCAGCTCTGCTGCTGCCGCTTGCACACGGGTGGCGGTGCTCAGGGTCGCGCTGTGATGGGCGTCAGCCGCCTGCACGGCGTCCTGGGCCGCGCTGGTGTTCGGCCGCTGCTCGGGCAGGTTCTGCAGATCGTTTGCCGCCAACTGGCCCCGCAGTTCGATCAGCTCCTGCTCGTAGGCCTGGATACGCTCCGCCAGCTCCTGGCGTTTGCCGGCCTCCCAGAGGGACGCGCTCGCCGCGGCTGCATCACTGAAGGGGCTCTCGGCCAGATCTGCTGCCAGCCGTTGGCTGGCCTGCTCCAGCTGGCTGCGGCCGCGCACCGCTGTTTCCGCGCTGGCGGCCAGCGCCTTGAGAGCGGTGGCCAAGGGCTCCAGGCTGCGCAGGGCAGCGGTTGGATCCACCCCCTGTCCCAGTGCCGCGGCGATGGCAGCCCGCAGGCTGGCGGCCCGTTGCTGGGCGCTGCTGGCGCTCTGCTGTTGCACCGCCAGGGCAGTCACGGCCGCTTGCCACTGCTGCTCCCACCGTTGGCTGGCCTGCTCGTGTTGGCTGATCTGCGCCTGCAGGGGCTCCACCTGGCCCGCCAGCTGGCGGGCCTCTGCCAGGGCGGCCGTGGCCTCGATAGCGGCTTGGCGAGCCGCTGCGGGCTGTTCGGCTGCCTCGCCGGCTTTCTCCTGCAGGGCCTTGCCCTCTGCTTCTGCCGTGGCCGCCGCTTCTGCGGCCCGTCGGGCGGCGGTTGTGGCTGCGGCCAGAGCCGCTTCCGCGGCTTTGATGGCAGCGGGGGCGACCGCGGCTTCCGTTGCAGCAGCCGGTTGGGGATGCTCTGTGCCGCCGCACACCGGGCAGGGGCTGCCGGGTTGCAGCTGCCCCGCCAGCTCCGCTGCCATGCCCTCCAGCTGCCGTTGGCGCAGGTCCAGCAGGGCGGCGTGGGCCTGGTTGAGCTGGGCCTCGGCGCTGTGGCGGCCGCTGATCGCCGTCTGCAGCCGGTGCTGGGCCTGCAGCACGGCCGCTGCTGCATCGGCCCGCTGTTCCGCCGCCCGGGCGGCCTGCTCCAGCCCCGCCAGTTGATCGCGGGCGCTGCAGGCAGCCGCCAGGGCAGCGCCGCTCTGCAGGCGC
>JBJTHL010000069.1:0-16213 GCA_046094445.1 Vulcanococcus sp. | reverse complement strand
AACTGGCGCATGCCGGCGCTGCGACGGATGTTGCCGGCCACGATCGTCACGGCGGCTTCGTCGATCAGCAGGCAGCACTCCACGGAGGTGAGCTGGCGGCCCTGGGCCTTGTTGAGGATCTGGGCCACCCGGCCGTAGAGGTCCTTCAGCTTCACCGGGTTGGCCATGCCGCCGAAGCCCTTGAGGGTTTCGCCCACCGGCCGCACATCCGAGAGATCCACACTGATCTCGATGGCGGCGTTGGCCTCGAAGCGCGCATCGCTGCAGAGCTGGAGCAGCAGCTGGTAGCTGTCCACCCAGCCGCGGCGCGTGTCGCCCACCTTGATGTGAACCCGCTGGCCCTCGATGCTGTGGCTGGTGTGTTCCTGGCGGGATCCGGCGGGGGTGGAGCCGATGTCGGTGACGCCGGTGATCTGCAGCTGGTTGCGCACCGCCGGCAGGCGGTTGATCAGGCGCGGCTCGATGATGGCGCCGGTGCCGCAGCCCATCATCGCCAGGTCCATCATCAGACCGAAGGCCGCCCAATCCACCAGGTTGGTGGAGGTGCAGTTGTAGGCCCCCGAGAAGTTCACCTCCTGCTCGATCCAGGGGGTGCCGCCGATCCACAGCCAGCGGCCGGAGGGCAGCGCCTTCTGCTCCTGCTGCATGCGACGCAGCAGCGAGACCTCCTCAGCGGTGAGCTGCCCCAGCTTGCGCAGCCCCTCCAGATTGCGCTCCGCCACCTGGTTCCAGCTCTCGCGGCCACTGGGCAACTTGCGCGAATAGGTGCGGTAGAACACCGGGTTGGCCGCCGGGGCCGTGGCTGCGAAGTCGGGCCGGGGGCCGTTCAGGGCTGGAGCGGTGTCATTCCCAGTGGTACTGGGGCCAGGGACAGACAGGGTCACGGGCGTGTGGAGCAGGCAGTTCCGGCACCATAACGCCACTGGTGGGGGCTGCAAGCCGCCGTTGCCACCAGGGGCAGTGCGGCTGGCGGCTGGCCCAGCATGGGCTTTTGCGGCCGTGATGCAGCGCGTTCCCGAGCCGGAGCTGATGGATGGCGGGGAGCAGGTGCTGGCCTACGCCAACGCCGATTTCGACGCGTCCGACCAGGCGATGGTGGAACGCCTGGCGTGGCGCTGCGGCGGAGATCCCGGCCCCCGGCTGCTGGATCTGGGGTGCGGACCGGGCAACATCAGCTTTCGCCTCGCCCGGCGCTGGCCCCAGGCTCAGGTGCTTGGGCTGGATGGGGCGCCGCGCATGCTGGCCGTGGCCCGTGAGCGCCTGGCGGCCCAGCCGGAGTTGCAGGGGCGGCTGCAGTTCGCCGAAGCCCTGCTGCCGCTGCCAGCGGGCTCGGGGCTCAGCACTGGTTTCAGCGCCGTGGTGAGCAATTCTCTGCTGCATCACCTGCACGATCCGGCGGTGCTCTGGCGGGCCACCGCCGCCCTGGCGGCCCCCGGTGCCTTCGTGTACGTGCAAGACCTGCGGCGCCCCGCCAGCCCTGCAGCGGTGGAGGCGATGGTGGCGGAGCAGATGCAGGGGGCGCCGGAGGTGCTCCGCTGCGACTATCACGCCTCGCTGCACGCCGCCTTCACGCCGGAGGAGGTGGCCCTGCACCTGCAGCAGGCGGGCCTGGCCGACCAGCTGCAGGTGCAGGCGCTGGAGGATCGCTATCTGGAGGTGTGGGGCGTGCTGGGGGGCGCGTCGCCGGCGGCCTTGCCTGTCAGGCTGGCCCGATGACCAGCAGCACCATCACCAGCGCCATGGGGGCCGCCAGTGCGGCCAGCCCCGAACTGCAGGCGCTGGCCGAGGCGGTGAGCCGCCGCCGCAACTTCGCGATCATCTCCCACCCGGATGCGGGTAAAACCACCCTCACCGAGAAGCTGCTGCTGTATGGCGGTGCCATTCAGCAGGCCGGTGCCGTGAAGGCCAAGGGCGAGCAGCGCAAGGTGACCTCCGACTGGATGGAGCTGGAGAAGCAGCGCGGCATCTCGATCACCTCCACGGTGCTGCAGTTCGACTACAGCGGCAGCACGATCAACCTGCTGGATACACCCGGCCACCAGGACTTCTCGGAAGACACCTACCGCACCCTCGCCGCCGCCGATAACGCGGTGATGCTCGAAGACGCGGCCAAGGGGCTGGAGCCGCAGACCCGCAAGCTGTTTGAGGTGTGCCGCATGCGGCGCATCCCCATCTTCACCTTCATCAACAAGATGGATCGGCCAGGGCGGGAGCCCTTGGAGCTGCTCGATGAGATCGAGCAGGAGCTGGGCTTGGCCTGCTGGCCGGTGAATTGGCCGATCGGCAGCGGCGACCGCTTCCGTGGCGTGATCGATCGCCGCAGCCGCCAGGTGATCCTGTTTCAGCGGGCCGAGCGCGGCCGTGCCTCCGAGGAGAAACGGCTGAGCGTGGAGGAGGCCCGCGCCGGCGGTGCCGTGGAGCCCGAGCTGCTGGAGGCGGCCCTCGAGGAGCTGGACTTGCTGGAAGGGGCGGGCAATGAACTGGATCTGGAGTTGGTGCACGCCGGAGAACTCAGCCCGGTGTTCTTCGGCTCGGCGATGACCAACTTCGGCGTGCGGCCGTTCCTGGATGCCTTCCTGGAGCTGGCCCAGAGGCCCACGCCCCGCAGCAGCAGCGCCGGCGAGATCGCGCCGGTGGCGCCTGGCTTCAGCGGGTTTGTGTTCAAGCTCCAGGCCAACATGGATCCCCGCCACCGCGACCGCGTGGCGTTTGTGCGGGTGTGCAGCGGCAAGTTCGAGAAGGACATGACGGTGCAGCACGCCCGCACCGGCAAGACCATTCGCCTCTCGCGCCCCCAGAAGTTGTTCGGCCAGGACCGCGAGGTGGTGGAGGACGCCTACCCCGGCGATGTGATCGGCCTCAACAACCCAGGCATGTTCGCCATCGGCGACACCTTGTATCTGGGGCCGAAGGTGGAGTACGAGGGCATTCCCTGCTTCAGCCCGGAGATCTTCGCCTGGCTGCGCAACCCCAACCCCTCGGCATTCAAGAGCTTCCGCAAGGGGGTGAACGAGCTGCGGGAGGAGGGGGCCGTGCAGATCCTCTACGACACCGATCAGAGCAAGCGCGATCCGATCCTGGCGGCGGTGGGCCAGCTGCAGCTGGAGGTGGTGCAGTACCGCCTGGAGAATGAATACGGCGTGCAGACCCGCCTCGAGCCCCTCGGTTTTCAGGTGGCCCGCTGGGTGGTGGGCGGCTGGCCGGCCCTGGAGGCGGTGGGCCGCATCTTCAACTGCAAGACCGTTCGCGATGCCTGGGATCGGCCGGTGCTGCTGTTCAAGAACGAGTGGAACCTCAACCAATTGCGGGAGGACCACGCGGATCTGGAGCTGAGCGCTGTGGCGCCGGTGGTGAGCGGCGTGGAGCCGATCGCGCTCTGAGCCACGGCAGGCGGGGCGCACTCGCCAGAATCCGTTGCAACGAAAGGTCACAGCACCGGGTACGCCCATGGCACCGACCGTCTGGCTTGTGAGACCCCGCAGTGATGGCGGCAGCGATTACGTGAGTTTCGTGGCCGGCAGCGCCCGGGTTGAGATGCGCGAAGGCAGCCATCTGCCACCGCAGATGCCGCTGCTGAAGCGCCGCTGCTGGTTGCAGCGCGACGAGGCGGAGCGCCAGCACCGCCGCCTGCAGCAGGAAGCCGGATACCGCCACAGCGAACCCCTGTTCTGAGCCTCCTCTGCCTACGCTCAGAGCAGCACGCGCCGGCAACCGGACCATGAATCAGGGAGCCGATCCCTCCTCCGACGCCACCCCGGCGGCGGCCAGTCCCTACGAGCGGCTGGGCATCGCGGTGGACGCCAGCTTTGAAGCGGTGCAGGCGGCCAAGCAGGATCGCCTGCTGGAGGTGGGCGACGACCCCCAGGCCCGTGCCCGCATCGAGGCGGCCTACGACGCCGTGTTGATGGATCGGCTCAAGGAGCGTCAGCAGGGCAAGGTGAGCAGCGCCGCCCTGAATGCCTCCCAACGGGAAGCGGTGCGCCCGGCCGCGGCAGCAGCACCTCCGCGCCCCAGCCTGCCCCCCCTGCCCAAGATCGCCGCCCTGCCCCGGCCCACCGTGGCGCTGGCCGAGGGCCGCGAGCGCTGGCTGCCGCTGGCCGGGGCGGCCACCCTGCTGGGCCTGCTGCTGTTGGCACCTGCGGGTAGCGCCGAGCTGGTGCTGGCCGTGGCCACCCTGCTCACCACCTTCGCCCTGCAACGTCGCGGCAGCCGCCTGCTGGCCGCCGCCGGCTGGAGCGTGCTGCTGCTCAGTCTCGGGTTGCTGCTGGGTGGGCTGTTGGTGTCGCTGATCGATCCCTCCCTGCCCCTGGGGCTGCCGCTGGCACCGCAGCAGGTGCAGGCACTGCCGGCCCTGGTGCTGTTGCTGCTGGGGGCGCTGCTGATCGGTTGATCGGCGGATCGCACCGCAGCCAGGCTCAGGCCGCGTCGTCCCAGAGGGATTGCCGCGTCCACGGGCTGCCCTCCATCAGCCAGAAGGACCCATCCACCAGCCGCACGCCCTGATCGAGGCCATGGATGCGCTCCAGCGCCTCGGCGCTGAGCTCGATGCTGGCGGCCTGGAGGTTCTCGCGCAGGCGGGCGGGTGTGACCGACTTGGGAATCGTCGAGATCCCCCGCTGCAGGTGCCAGGCGAGCAGCACCTGGGCGGCGCTGCAGCCGTGGTCGGCGGCGATGGCTGCGATCACCGGGTTGTCCAGCAGCACGGGGGCATTGTCGGCCTTGATGAAGGCGGGCCGGTCCTGCGAGCCGAGCGGTGAGTCGGCGGTGAGGTGAATGCCGTGGCTGGTGCAGGTGTGCAGCAGCTCCGGCTGTTGCAACAGGGGATGCAGTTCCACCTGATTCACCTCCGGCTGCAGCCGGCACTCCGCCAGCAGCGCCAGCAGTTTGCGGCTCGACAGATTGCTCACGCCGATGTGGCGGCAGAGGCCGGCATCCACGGCTGCTTCCATCCCTTCCCAGGTGGAGTGCAGCGGCACCGCTGCCGGGGGTAGAACGTCGGCCGCGGCGGTGGGGAAGGCCACGCCGGGCCGAAGCGCCACAGGCCAGTGGATCAGGTAGAGATCCAGCCAGTCAACGCCGAGGTGCTGGAGGGATTGCCGCAGGGCCGGTTCGACGTTCTCGCGGCCATGGCTATTGCACCAGAGCTTGGAGGTGATCCACAGCTCCTCGCGCGTGACATCGCCGGCGCGGATGGCGTCGCCGATGGCCTGGCCGATCTCCGGTTCGTTGCCGTAGATGCTGGCGCAATCGACATGGCGGTAGCCCAGCCGGATCGCTTCGCGTACCGCGCCGTACACCTGGCCGGGATCGGATTTCCAGGTGCCCAGGCCCAGCAGGGGCATGGGATCGCCATGGGCCAGGGCAACGCTGCGCATCGAGCGGTTCAGGCGGACGGAGCCTCAACGCTAGGCAGGGGCCCTGCTTTCGCCGAGACTGGCTCTGCTGCTCTAGCCCCCGCCCCATGAGTCCCCAGTCCCCTGCGATCGCGGCCCTGGGGTATGGGGCCGCCACACTCACCACCTTGAGCTTCATCCCCCAGGCGCTGAAAACGATTCGCACCGGCGACACCCGCGGCATCTCGTTGCGCATGTATGCGCTGTTCACCGCGGGCATTGGCCTGTGGGGTTTCTACGGCCTGCTCACGCGCGATGGTCCGCTGATCGTCTCCAATGCGATCACGATCGTGGCGGCCGGGCTGATCCTGGATCGCAAGTGGCGGGCCTGGTGGGCTGAACGGGGCCAACGGTGAACATCGTTCTGCTGCAGGACGACGACTGGCTGAGCGAAGCGGTTGCCGTGGTGCGCGATCGCCGGGCCGTGCACATCCGCGAGGTGCTGCGGGCGGCGGTGGGCGACTGCCTGCGGGTGGGTCAGCTGGGGGGCCTGTGCGGCCATGGGGTGATCGAAGCGCTCGACCCGGCCGGTGTGCAGCTGCGGGTGGAGCTCCGTGAGCCACCCCCGGCCCGGCATCGTTTCGACATCGTGCTCGCCTTGCCGCGACCGAAGATGTTGCGCCGCATCCTGCGCCAGTGCGCTGAATTCGGTGTGGCTCAGCTGCACCTGATCCACAGCGCCAGGGTGGAGAAGAGTTATTGGCAGAGCCCGCTCTTGCAGCCAGACAAGCTGGCTGAAGCCCTGCGGATGGGCCTGGAGCGCTCCCGCGACACCCTGGCGCCCACGGTGCAGTTGCACCCCCGCTTTCGCCCGTTTGTGGAAGACCAGTTACCGGGGATCTGCGCCGGCCGGCCCTGCTGGCTGGCGGATCATGGGGCGCCGCTGGCGCTGGCCGAGGCTCCGCAGGTGCCGGCGGTGGTGATGATCGGGCCGGAGGGCGGCTTCGTGCCGTTCGAGGTGCAACGGGCCGAGGCGGTGCTCGCCCAGCGGGTAGGCCTGGGGGAGCGGATCCTGAGTGTGGATACCGCCTTCACCACCGTGCTCGCCCAGGCTCTGGGGTCGGGACGGTGATGGTGATGTTGCAGCGCGTCTGTGCTCAGCGCCAGCGCTCGATCGCGGCGGTGGCGGGGCTGTTGCTGGGCCTGCAGGCCCTCGGCTGCCCCCCTGCTCGCGCGCACACCAGCAACCCGCCCGCCCTCACGGCCTCTGAGGCGCCGGTGGCCCTCTGGCTGGAGCAGAACCGCCATCGCCCACCGGCCTTGCAGGCCTTTGTGCAACGGCTCCCCAAGGGGGGCGACATTCATTCCCACCTCAGCGGTGCGGTGTACGCGGAGCACTACCTGGCGTGGGCCGCCCAGGATGGCTACTGCGTGGATCCGGTGGGGCCAGCCTTGGTGCCGCCCAGCGGCTGCCACCGGGGCGGACGCTTGGTCCCGGCGGCGCAGTTGATGGAGCAGCCGGCGCTCTATCAGCAGCTGGTGGATCGTTGGTCGATCCGGAATCTGGCCTTCGCCGGCCGTTCGGGGCATGACCAGTTTTTCCAGGCCTTTGCCGGCTTCAATCCGATTGCGTCGTCGCCCTCCCGCCAGGACGACATGGTGGCGGCGGTGGCCAACCGTGCCGCTGCGCAGCATGTCTTCTATCTGGAGCTGATGCTCACCCTCAAGGGCCGCGAGGTGCGTGAGCTGGGGCAACAGGTGGGCTGGCGCGGGGATGGGGCGCAGACCCGCCAGCAGCTGCTGGATCGTGGGCTGCTGCAGCTGGTGCAGCAGGGTGAGCAGGAGTTGCAGGCCCTCCAGCGCGAGCTGGCGAAGACCCTCGGCTGCGGCACCGCGAATGCCCAGCCCGGGTGTGCCGTCACGGTGCGCTTCCTGCAGCAGACCACCCGCACGGCGCCGCCGCAGGAGGTGTTCGCTCAGCTGGTGTACGCGTTTGAGCTGGCCCGGGCCAGTCGCGCTGTGGTGGGCCTCAACCTCGTGGCGCCGGAGGACAACCCGGTGGCCCTGCGCGATTACACATTGCAGATGCGCATGCTGCAGGGGCTGAAGCGCTTGCATCCCGAGGTGAAGGTGGCCCTGCACGCCGGCGAACTCACCTTGGGCCTGGTGCCACCGGAGCGGTTGCGGGATCACATCCGCCAGGCGGTGGAGATCGCCGGGGCCCAGCGCATCGGCCATGGGGTGGCGGTGATGCACGAACAGCAGCCCGATGCCTTGCTGGAGCTGATGCGTCGTCGCGGCGTGTTGGTGGAAATCTGCCTCACGAGCAATGCGGTGATCCTCAATGTGGTGGGCCCGGATCATCCCTTTCTGGAGTACAAGCGTGCCGGCGTTCCACTCACGCTGGCCTCGGATGATGAGGGCATCTCCCGCATCGATCTCAGCCACGAATACCGGCTTGCGATCCAGCGCTATGGCTTGCACTACCGCGACCTCAAGCAGCTGGCCCGCAACAGCCTGGAATACAGCTTTCTGCCGGGCCAGAGCCTCTGGGATTCACCGCGGTACACGCGGATGCAGCCCAGCTGCCGCGCGGATCAAGCGGGTGCTGCCACGCGCTCTGCCGGTTGCTCCAACTTCCTGAGGCGCAACGAACGGGCCCGGGCCCAGTGGACGCTGGAGCAGGAGTTCGCCCGCTTTGAAGCCCTGCCCGCCTTCCAGGCCCGCACTAAAGCGTGAGCAGCCAGGCCCAGAGCGGCACGGTGAGCAAGGCCGCCAGGGTGCTCCACAGCACCTGGGCGGCGGGGCGATGCGGATCGCCCTGGACGGCCTCCGTGAGCAGCAGCACCGAGAGGGCGGTGGGTGCAGCGGCCTGCAGCACCAGCGGGGCCCGCAGCAGCGGCGGCAGCTGCAGCAGCTGGGCGAGGCCCAGCGCCGCCAGGGGGAACAGCAGCAGCTTGGTGAGCAGGCTGGGCAGCAGCGTGCGGGGCAGGGGTGAACCCAGCACCGCCGTCATCCGCAACCCCAGCACCACCAGCGACAGCCACACCACCGCCCGCGCCGGCCACCACAGCCAGACCGCCAGCTGCGCGTGCCAGGGGGTGAGCTGCAGCAGCACAGCCCCCACCAACCCCTGGCTGGCGGGGCTGGAGGCCAGGGCCCGGAGCAGAGGCCGCCAGGCCAGGGGTTGGTGGGCGATCAGGGTGGGGCCGATCGTCCAGGTGAACAGGGTGGCGGCCAGGTCGTAGGTGATGGCGTAGCCCACGGCCGCTGGCGGCAGCAGAGCCAGGGCGGCCGGGATGCCGAAGTAGGCCGTGTTGCCCACCACGGCACCGAGCCGTTCAGCTGGGCCGGGGAACAGGCGTGGTGCGGTGTGCACCAGCCACAGACCCCCCGCCACCAGCAGCAGCGCCACCAGCAGCATCTCGCCGTAGCGCCACTGCAGGCCGCTGCGCAGGAACAGGCCCATCAGGCTGAAGGGCACACCCCACCGCACCAGCGGCGGCGCCAGGTGGCTGGCCAGCTGGGGCCAACGGCGAGCCAGCAGCACCCCCAGCAGCAGGGCCGGCAGCAGCTCCAGCAGAAACGCCACCGGCCAGGTGTCGGCACAACCTCAGGATGCTGCCTGGGGGCTGGTTGATCTGCTGCCGCCGCGGCCAGCCGTCGCCACACTGAAGGGGTCTGGAACGGCCCCCATGGAAGCGTTGCGCCTGCTCACCCTCGCCGCGGGTTCGGTTGTGCTGGCTGCGTTGCCTGTGCTGGCGCAGGTGAGCGCCTCCAATGTGCGCGCCTTGAATGTGGCGCGCCAGTGGGCGATCAACCGCAATGGTGGGTTGTCGGTGTATGTGCCGGCCAGCTGCATGTTCGAGACCGGCACCGGCGGTGGCTCCTGCCTGGTGCAGAACAACAGCCAGGGCTTTGTGTTCCGCTTCCGCGGTGGCGCCCCTGGCTGGCAGCAGAACGGCCAGCCCGCCACCACGCTTACGGAGATCCAGGTGTCGCCCGATGGGCGCTCGGTGGTGAACGTGACGTACAACGGCGCTCCCCGCTGAGGCTGGCGGCGCACCAGCGACCCTTGCGACCCTCTCACAATGAACCTCAGACGTTGTGTCTTCGCTGGCCTGGTCCTGCTGCTGTTGCCTGGCGGAGCGCCAGCGTCGGCGGGATCCTGCTCCGGCGGCTCGATCATGAGCCGGACGAATGCCATCGCTGATGCCAGCAGCTGCATGCCACCCGGCGCACAGATCACGGGTGAACACTGCATCACGATGATCCGCGACATGTCGCCCCGCTACCAGTGCAGCGTGACCTGGAGTGTGCCGGCCACCAGCGGCCCCTGAAGGCCGTTGGCTTGTCAGCATCTCTCAAGGATTGATGTGGCCACGGCGACAGGCCCGCTCGCCACTGTTGCGTCATGATCGGAGTGCTGGCGGGGCGTCGATGACGCGGGCAGAGGACGACACCCTGACCAACCCGTCAGCATCTTTTCCCGGCCTGCCCATGCCGCCGAGCCCTCAAGCCCGAGGGCTGCACCCATAGGCTCTGGGCTGTCCGCCTGAAGGGCCGTGCCTGAACCCTCCTTCCAGTACGAACCGCTGGAGCGCTTCGGCGAAGGCCTCACCACGCGCCGGCCCTGGAACACCTCGGCCTTGGCTTCGGTGGAACGGCTCAACGGCCGCGTGGCGATGCTCGGCTTCGCCGCCGCTCTGATCGGTGAGTGGCTCACCGGCCATGGCCCCGCCGGCCAGGTGCTGGCGTTGTTGCGGTGGTACCTGTCGGTCTGAGCTGTCGATCGCGGCGATCCATCCTGCGCCGGCGGGTTGCTTCCAGCCCATCAGGCTCAACAACCACCCGGCGCAGGCGCTTCGGGGCAGACCAGATCCGTCGCTTTGCGGGCATCGCCGAGCACCTGCAGCAGCACCCGCGGCGATGCGTGGAGCAGCTCCACCCAGTGGCTCAGGTAGGCGGCGTGATTGGCCATGGCACTGCCGATCTCGAGGCGATCGCCGAGCAGCACCGCGCCCAGCTCGGCCACCAGCTCCTCGCGGGCGTAGGCCCGGCCGCCATCGCCCCCTGCACCCATGCCGCCCGAGAGATCACGGGCCAGCCGAGCACGGTGACCCGTGGAATGAATCACCTCATGGGCCCAGGTGGCATAAAGGGCCCCGGCCGAGTGGAAGGCGGTGAGATCAGGCAGCTGGATGCGATCGGGCACCGGCAGGTAGCAGGCCCGATCACCCCCGAAGCTCACGGGCACCGGCCAGCGGCTGAGCACGGCTTCGGCTGCCAGAAGCCGTTCCGGCTCGGGCCGCAGCACAGCCCCCTCAGCCCGGCGGCGCTTCTGAATCAGCGCCTCAAGGGCCTCGCCTTCCAGATCGACCGCATTGAAGAGTGCCACTGCCCGGTAGCTGACCCAGCTGCCGCCAGGCTGCGTCGGCCTCTGGCCATCGGCGCCAGCGGTTCCGTGCCCACCTTCAGCGGCTGCGCCCGACTCCGCCTGCGGGCCTTCGCCCAGCTGATGCACCTGGGGCCGCAGCACATGCACCGCCCTGCTGCCCTTGCGGGGGAAGATGCCCAGGGCCTTGGCCTCAGCGAAGCCGCACCAGTACGGCAGGGCTGAACCCCGCAGGTGCAGGCCCAGGGTGAGCAGCGCTGGATTGGCGCCGCGGTAGCGCCGGCCGGACAGCAGATTCACGTGGTGGCCGCCCGAGGCGGCATCCCACTCCCGCCGCCAGGGGGTGGTGCCGGCCTCCAGCAGGGCCACCAGGGAGGCCACCAGCTTCTCCTCGGGCAAGACCCTGGCAGCAACAGCTCCCGGGGCTGACCGGGCGGAGCGGGATGGTGAAGCAACAGCCACGAGAGGCACGCAGAGGACCGCCAGCGCCAGCGCGGCCAGCGGTGATAGGCCGGCCAGGGCGCTCATGGGATCAGTGCCACCGGTGTTTCATCGCCCTGGCGGGCGGGCTTGCGAAGCTCTGGCGCAAGCGCGCGAGTTGAGGACTTCTGTCGATCGTTCTTCCCCCAAAAGCCTTGGTCTGATTGGCTGGGCTAACGACTGTCGGTGCTGTTGCTCCTGGAGAAGCACATCACGATGGGTGGCTGGAACGGTGTGAGCTGCTGAGCAATGGCTTCGACCCGCTCCACGGCCGGATCCGTCAGGCTGTTGCCCCGTGCCTAAGCTGCTAGCAATGAGCAAGCAGAAGTCGGTTGTGACGCGCACCCTCTACATCCGCCACGTCCCCGACGACGTGGCCGAACGTCTGCAACGGCTCGCCAGCCGCGCCGGCATGCCGTTGAGCACCTTTGCGCTGCAGGAGCTCAGTGAAACAGCTCGCCGAGCCGACAACGCTGATTTGCTTCGTGCTCTGCCCTCGGCGGATCTCGACTCCATCGAGATCCTCGAGGCCCTGCGCCAGAGCCGGGCTGAACACTGATGGTGGTGGTGGATGCCTCGGTGCTGGTGGATGCGCTGTTGCTCGATGGCGCCGCACGCACGCGGCTGGCCGAGGCCAACCTTCAGGCGCCTGAACTGATCGATGCGGAGTTGCTTTCGGTGCTGCGCCGCCTGGTGCTCGCCGAGCGCCTGAGCGAGCTGCACGCCCTGCAGGCCCTGGCCACCAGCCAGCGGTTGGGCCTTCGCCGCCACGCCAGCCGCCACCTCTGGCCGCGGGCTTGGGAGCTGCGCACCAACCTCAGCGCCTATGACGCGCTCTACGTGGCCCTGGCCGAACAGCTTGGTGCCACCCTGGTCACCGCCGACGCCCGTGCAGCCCGCGCCCCCGGCCTGCGCTGTCCCGTGGAGGTGCTGGCCCCATGAGCGTTCAGCTCGAATCGGCCTTTCCAGCAGCGATCTCCGAGGTCCTTGGCAGCCACGGCTGGCTCGACGACAACGGCGCCGCTGCCGATAACGATCGCAAGCTGGCCCTCTCCCGCCGGATCTGATTGCCTGGCTTCAGGGGTCGCAGAAAGCGATCTGGGAGCTCCAGCCGCAGTAGCAGAAGAACAGCAACATGGCCCAGGCGTCACTCCTCGAATGCGCCAGGGTCTAGGTGGACGAGCAATGCACCCTCGACCCGCTCCGTAACGACATCGAGATGATGGAAGGTGCCCTGGCGATCGGTTTTGCGATCATCGCCGTTCTCTATTCCTCTGTGGGGCATGCCGGCGCCTCCGGCTACATCGCTCTGATGGCTCTTGCTGGCCTGCAGCCGGGGTTGGTCAAACCGGTTGCCATGCTCCTGAATTGCGTTGTTGCCAGCATCAGCTGCTGGAACTTTCTGGGGGCTGGTCTGCTTCCCTGGCGCTCCATCTGGCCGGTGTATCTCCTGGCTGTTCCGGCGGCATTCCTCGGGGGCTGGCTGCATCTCCCCGCCGTTTGGTTTCATCGCCTCGTCGGCCTCGTGCTACTCCTGTCGGCCTTGCGCCTGGCTTGTGGGGCTGAGGATCCTGCAAGCCTGCGGCGGCCCAGTGGCCCACTCCTGGCCATCACTGGGGGCGGCTTGGGCTTGCTCGCTGGGCTAACGGGAACGGGTGGAGGTGTGTTTCTCACGCCGCTGCTGCTCCTGGCCCGTTGGTGTCACACCCGCCAGGCAGCGGCCACATCGGCTCTGTTCATCCTCGTCAATTCGATCTCCGGCCTTGCAGGCCTGGCCCTGGCCCGCCCAGCTGCCTTCAGCTCAGTTCTGAGTGCCCCGCTTCCGGGTTGGATTGCGGCTGTTCTGCTCGGCGGAGGGCTTGGATCCAGGTTGGGCAGCCGGCATTGGCCAGTGGCTTGGATCCGGCGGCTTCTGGCCCTGGTGTTGGTGTCTGCTGCCAGCAGGCTTGTGCTGTAGATCAGCGGCCTGGAACCAGCTTGGGCTCCCTGGGATTTGCTGGGTTGCTAACACCTCCACAACGCCACCGCTGAAGGCGGAGGTGAGGGGGGGGAAGGCGTGCAAGCCCCCCCTCCGAGGATGAGGACCACAACCCGCTTCACGTGCACATCTCGTGTTTCAAGTTGATGTAAAGCTGGTGGGGATCCCCGTGGCGGCTCGGCGAGATCCGATGCAGCTTGCGCAGGCGGTCCCAACAGATGCTGCGTTGAATCTGCTCGGGATTCTTGCCTTCACGGATCAGAATACGCAGCATCTTGCAATAGAGTGGCTGGCTCGCTTCGAGCTCTTCGAGTGGCATGGGCCTGTTGATGGCAGTGTCGCGCATGGTGTGGTCGGAATCAGTCGTCGTAGACACGGCATTGGATGTTGGCAGGATTGAGATCGCAGACCACCTCGAAGGGTGAGGGTGTCTCAACATCTTCTGGGTGTCGCTCTGGGGAGCTCTGGTGTTCGTTGCTTGCGGAGGCTGCAAGATCAGCGTGGCGACATCCCAACCGGTACGGTTCACTCCCTGGCCGTCATCGCGGCAGGTCCCCGTGCCGCCGCTGCTGAGCGGGCCATTGCTCGACCTGCCATTTGTCCTGCGGGTTTCTGCTCGTCCTGTACGAGCATGTGGATCCGATGAAGCGCTCGATTGAGCGAGGTGTTGTCGTTCTGAACCAGGTTGGCCACGTCCCGGTCCACCAGGGCCAGGCATGCCATCACCAGGCTGAGATCCACTGCCGTGAGTTCACCATTCGCGCTCCATTTCAGGCAGGTCCGGCCCAGGCAGTCCTCAACGATGGAGTCCGTCATGGCGGTCCCCTCGGGTTGTTGTTGCCTTCAGTTTGGGTTCAGACGGTGATCTCCGATACCCCCAAATAGGGGTCATGTCCGGCCAGCTGGCTGCCCTGGCCACCAGGGCGGCAGAGTGGACGCCACAGCCATGCTTGAGGCCGCCCATGCCGTTGATTCAGCGCGACACTCCCTATCCCCACTGGGAGTTCAGCGATCCAACCAGCGGTGATCTGTTGCGTCTGGTGCCCGAGCGCGGCGGGCTGATCAGCGGCTGGTGCTGCGGCGGCCAGGAGGTGGTGTATCTCGATCTTGAGCGGTTCCTCGATCCCACCCAATCGGTGCGGGGTGGGTTCCCGGTGTTGTTCCCGATCACCGGCGGCTTACCCGACAACCAGCTGCCTCTGCCCCAGGGCACGTTCACGATCGGTCAACACGGTTTCGCCCGGCAGCTCCCCTGGCGCATGGAGGCGCTGGCGGATAGCCGCGGCGTTGCCCTGGAGTTGACCGACACACCGGACACGCGCCAGGCCTACCCCTTCGCGTTCCTGCTGCGCATGGAGGTGCGCCTGGCACCGGCTGCCCTGGAGATTGCCACCACGGTGAGCAACCGCAGCAGCGAGCCGATGCCGTTCAGTTTTGGCCTGCATCCCTACTTCAACCTCTCCAGCCTCGAGGGGGTGCGCTTCGAAGGGCTGCCGGATGACTGCCTCAATCACCTCACAATGGCCCCTGCCGACACGGCCGGGCAGATGCAGCGCCTGGCCGATGGCATCGATCTGCTGGTGCGCCCCAGCGGTGCGGTGCGCCTGGTGGATGAGGCGGCCGGCACCAGCCTTGAGCTGCAGTTGAGCCACCCCCTGGATCTGGTGGTGCTCTGGACCGAGCCACCGCGGCCGATGGTCTGCATCGAACCCTGGAGCGGACCGCGCCAGTCGCTGCTGAGCGGCGATCGCAGGATTGAACTGGCCCCCGGCACCAGCAGCCAGCTCAACACCCGCTACGCCCTCAGCCGGACCTGAGTTGGTCGTTTCTGCCGTGGCATCGCTGCCCAGATGAAGCCCCTTCATGAAGAGCGGTTGCCTCCGGTGAAGAGCGGTGTCGATCCAGTGGTGGGGCTTGCTGGCGGCACGGTGCCGGTTCATGCTGTCAACAACGGGATTCGGAGGCGCCATTGATGGACGACACCCCCCCTGAGCAGCAACCAGGAGCGCGCTGACGATCCGGCCCCTGCTCCAACACTTCTCGACGGATCACTGATGTTCCTGGCGTGCCATTTCCTGGAGGGGACACACGCCGTCCACTGCACTGCCTGAGGTGCCCCGGACCCAACGGAACGTCCCGATGGACACCTGGCCCCAGGTGCCAGCGCCGGCAGCTCCGCCCCACAACCAAAGACCTTCTGATCTGAAAACGATCAGGCTGTTTCCACGCACCAATCACGCACAGCTGAGCCCGACCCCCTTGGGACGGCACCACGGCTGAGCAGGCAAATGCCCGGGGCAAACGCTCCGGGCTTTGTTGTAAGGAGAAGCAGTGATGTTGACGTTTGTCAGGTAGGCAGCTGTTGCTCCAGCGCTAGCACCGCCGGGAACAGATTGTTGTTCTCTTTGTGCACGTGCAGATGGGTGTCGGCCTCCAGCTCCGCCAACCCCACCATCAGTGCCCGCGTTGAGGCGCAGGTGTCAGCCGGCGCCTGGTAGCCGCCAGTGAGTTGCCGTAGACGCTCCAGCAGGGCACCCACAGCTGTGTGCTCCTGCTCCATCACCGTGATCGGATTGGGGATCGAGCCGCAGTGGAAGCTCGGCCTGCTACTGGCGCTGGCCAGGCTGCGGATCATCGGGAACAGCACCTGCTCCTCCTTCTGCAGATGCGGCTCGAGGTCGGCGCGGATCTCGGCCAGCACCGCCTCGGCCTGCACCAGCTCCGGGTGACTGGCGCCATGCACCCGACTCACCTTGGCGGCCAGCTCGCTCAGGCGCGGCAGCTCCCGCTTGAGAAACTGGTGATGGGTGGCCTCCAGATGGTCGACGAGCTCGGCCGGGCTCAGGCCGATCCAGTCGGCGGGTGGCGCCTCAGCAACGGGAACGCTGCTCAATTCGGCCGCGATGGCCTCAGGATCGAGGCCGCGCTCAGCGCAGGCCTGGGCCAGGCTGCGCCTGCCGCCGCAGCAGTAGTCGAGGCCGAGCCGCTCCAGCTCCCGCGTCAGGGCAGGGCGGTTCGAGGCGATCT
>JBJTHL010000068.1:0-2664 GCA_046094445.1 Vulcanococcus sp. | reverse complement strand
ATGGCGTGGGGGCGTCAGCCGCACTCCAGTGTGTCGCGGGTGTTGCGGCCGGTGCTGGGGTTGGTGCCACTGGCGCTGGCGCAGAGGGTTTTCAGCACATCGCCGCGGAAGGGCACGTTGGTGAAATCAGCCCCTTCGATCTGCACGTTGCTGAACTTGGTGTTGAAGGCGAAGGCGTTTTCCAGCACCGCATTGCGCAGGTCGGTGCCATCCAGCACGGCCGAATCCAGGGTGGCGTCGCTGAGATCGGTGCCGGAGAGGTCGGCATCCTGCAGCTTGGCGCCGAACAGGCTGGCGCCGCGGAGGTCGGCGCCATGGAAATCGGCTTCGCGCAGGTTGGTCAGATTGAACGTCACGCCGCGCAGGTCCGCTTCGGCGAAGTCGTGGCCGATCAGCACCTGTTTGGCATAGTCCATCGCCGCCAGCACCGGCGCCGCGGGTGTGAGCAGGAGCCCCGCCAGCAGTGCGAGCGAGACGAGCCAGGCAAGGGGTCGCGGCATCGGGCGGGCAACAGCTGGCGCAACCCTAGGCAGACCGCCTGCGCGCATCGTTGGTGACCACAGTCGGCCGGGGTCTCACGTAGCCTCCCCGGCGGCATCCCGGCGGGAGGAACCGCGATCCACGGCCATGGGCAACCCGATCGACAGGGAAACCTTCCTGGCTCGCGCCCGCGCCCGCTTCGGCGATCGCTACGACTACAGCGCGATCGTGTACAAGAGCTTCAAGACGCCGGTCAAGATCCGCTGCCGCGAGCATCCGGTGCGACTGATCGCCATCACCCCCGAGCGGCACCTGGTGACCACCGGAGGCTGCAAGTACTGCCTGCGCCAGTTGCGCGGCCAGCTGCCGGATTGACCGGGCCCTCGGCGTGGCTTGAACGGCCCGCCGGCGGGAATGTTGTGCGGCAGAGGCCAGCCGCCGATGCCACAACCGCAGCACCAGCGCTCGGGCCACTGGGCGGAACAGCGGGCCCTGCGGCTGCTGCGGGCCCGCGGCTGGGGCCTGCTGGCTCAGCGTTGGCGCTGCCCCTGGGGTGAGATCGACCTGTTGCTGCACAAGCCCAGCCGCCTGCTGCTGGTGGAGGTGAAGGGGCGGCGGCGCTGCGGTCCCGATGGCTGGGGGGTGGCGGCGCTGGATCGGCGCAAACGCCAGCGGCTGGGGGCCGCCTATGGCCTGTGGCTGGTGGATCATCCGGCCTACGAGACCTGCAGCCTCGAGCTGGTGGCGGCCCTGGTGCCCCTGCCGCCCGCTACGGGACCGGTGCGCTGGGTGCGCTGGGGCTAGGGGGAGGGGCTGGGATGGTGAAGTCGAGCGTGCAGATCCAGCGGTCGTTGCCATCGCGCATGTTCACCGCCGTGCATGTTGTGCGTGTCACGCTGGCGCCGGCCGGCAGCTGCGAGCGGGCCCGTTGAATGGCATTGCTGCGGTCCCACACCGATTCGTCTGTGACCGAGCCGGCCTGGGCGGGTGCAGCCAGCAGCACCAGCAGCAGGCTGGCGCCGGCAAAAATGGGGTTTAGTCGAGCCAGGGGCGGCATGGCGGCAACAGGCGGCGTGCTGCCCTCAGGTTGGCAAAGGTTGGCGTGGCTGTCGGGAGCAGCGGCACCCAGGCGGCGTGAGCATCGGCGGGCAATGTGGACGATGGATTCAGGCCTGCCATCCCGATGACCTTCGCGGCTCACCGCGCCCGCAAACGCTTCGGCCAGCACTGGTTGCGGGATGAGGGGGTGTTGGACCGGATCCTGGCGGCGGCGGAGCTCACGGCGGCGGACACGGTGCTGGAGGTGGGCCCGGGCCGAGGGGCCCTCACCGAGCGGCTGCTGGCCTCCGCGGTGGGGGCGGTGCGGGCGGTGGAGCTGGATCGCGATCTGGTGGCCGGGCTCCGCCAGCGCTTCGGCAGCGATCCGCGCTTCAGCCTGCAGGAGGGTGATGTGCTGGCGGTGGAGCTGCCCGCCGCCACGACGGTGGTGGCCAACATCCCCTACAACATCACGGGCCCGTTGCTGGAGCGGCTGGTGGGGCGGCTGGATCGGCCGGTGGATCAGCCCTACCGACGCCTGGTGCTGCTGGTGCAGCAGGAGGTGGGGGAGCGCATCCGCGCCCGCGCTGGCAGCAGCGCCTTTTCGGCCTTGAGCGTGCGCATGCAGCTGCTGGCGCGCTGCAGCAGCGTCTGCCCGGTGCCACCCCGTTGCTTCCAGCCGCCGCCGAAGGTGATGAGCGAGGTGGTGGCCCTCGATCCGCTGGCGCCGCAGCAGCGTCTGGATCCCGCCCTGGCCCGAACGGTGGAGCTGCTGCTGCGCCGCTGCTTCGCAGCCCGCCGCAAGATGTTGCGCAACACCCTGGCCGGCCTGCTGCCCGCCGATGGGCTCGAGGCCCTGGCGGCGGAGGCGGCCATCCACCTGCAGCAACGGCCCCAGGAGTTGGCCCCGGAGCGTTGGGTGGCGCTGGCGGCCGGCTTGAATCGCCACACCGCCTGAGGCCCCCATGGCTGAACTGCTGGTCAGCGCCCCCGCCAAGATCAACTTGCATCTGGAGGTGCTGGGCCTGCGTGCCGATGGCTTCCACGAGCTGGCGATGGTGATGCAGACCATCGATCTGGCCGACAGCCTCAGCCTGCGGCCCACGGCCGATGGGGCGATCCATCTGGAGTGCGATCGGGCCGATC
>JBJTHL010000067.1:0-4150 GCA_046094445.1 Vulcanococcus sp. | reverse complement strand
ATCGGCCTGCTGGTGCCGATCGAGGCGGGCATGGCGATCGTGCTCTACATCGGCCTGGTGATCGCCGCCCAGGCCTTTGAGGCCACGCCCCGGCAGCACGCCCCCGCCGTGGCCCTGGGGCTCTTGCCGGGTCTGGCGGGCTGGGGCTCCCTGCTGCTCAAGGCGGGGCTCCGGGCCGGCGGTGCCGGCTCCGCCACTCAGCCCTTTTCCCCTGCCCTGCTTGCCTCACTGCAGCAGGCCGATATCTGGGCCGCCGGCGCCTTTGCCCTGGAGCAGGGGCAGATCATCGCCGCGATGTTGCTGGCAGCGATGCTCGTGTACGTGATCGAGCAGCGCTTCCTGGCGGCCAGCCTGTGCATGGCGGTGGCCTCCGGCTGCGCCTGGCTGGGGGTGATCCATGCCTGGCGCTTCACCCAGGCGGACACGGTGCTGCAGATCGGCTGGGGGGCGGGCAGCTCCTGGGCGATCGGCTACCTGCTGATGGCGCTGGTGTTTCTGCTGGCGGGGCTGAGTCGGCGCCGGGCCGCGTGAGCCGGCGCCGGGCCGCGTGAGCCAGCGCCGGGCCGCATGAACCGCCAGCCGCTGCTGCATCAGCGCAGCCTCATGAGACGTGCCGGTTGCCGCTTGATCCGCAACAATCTCCTCGTGCTGACACCCTGGCGCCCTTCGTTGCGGCATGACCCCCCCACTGGTTTTCGTGATCGCGCCGCAGGCTGCGCTTCCCAGCGGTCCGTGCCGCACTGAAGCCCTGGAGCGCGCCCAACGACAAGGGCCCCACGGCGGCTTCTCCCTGCGACTGTTCAGCCTGGGACGGGATCCCAGCGCCGATGCGGTAGGGGATCTGGGCCTGTTGCCGTTGGATGGTGCCATCGCCGGCCGCAGTTCGATGATCTGCGACGCCACCATTCCGCTGCTGGAGCCCGAAGCGTTGGCGATCGGTGTGTATCAGGCCAGCAGGGAGGACGCTGCCGTGCTGCACTGCCTCGATCGCTTCCCCCTCAGTGAGGCCAACAACGAAACCTGCTGGTTCTATCCCACCCACGACGGCGCCTTTCTCAGCTGGGAGCGGGGGCTGCGCCTGTTGCTGGGCCCCGGTGGGGTGGCGGATGCTCCCGAGGAGCTGCTGAACGCCCCGTACGACCGCCAGCGCCTCGCCGTGCTCTGGAGCCTGCTGGGCGACGACGCCAGCCTCACCTGCGTGGGCCTCACGTACCACCGCCTGCGCATCGACTTTCCGCTTCTGCAGGTCCAGCCCGAACCGATGGCCACCTGGAGCCGGTTCCGGGTTGACACCCAGGCCGAGGTCACGCTGGAGGTGCTGGACAGCCGCTCGGTGTTGGAGCCGTTGGGCCAGGCAGGCCTTTGACCGATCCATGGGGGTGACCCCGGGGCCTCCAGATCACCGCAGAGCCGATCAGCCAGCTCCAGGCAGCGATCCATTTCCTCCCACAGCAGCGCCCGTCGTTCCGGCGTCACCGCGAACGAGCGGTGGTGCAGATCACGCCCCAGGTAACGCAGGGCATCGGCGATGCGGCGCCAGTCTTCGGAGTTGAGCTGGGCGGTGCTGGGATGGGTCATCGCCCGATCGTGCCTGGTTGATCGCAGACCGCCGGAACCTTCAGGGTTTTGTGTCAGACGGCCAGCGGCAGATCCGCCGTTGTGGTGGCGTTGGAGGGCTGATCGTCGATCGATCCATGGCCGTTGTGACCGGACTGTGTTGTCGGAAAAGTGCCGCCTCGGCGGCACCGGTCACCCCTGACCGACCACCTGGAGCGGCGGCCGGTCACCTCAATGGTGAGAGGCACTGCGGGCGATGCAGCCAAGCTCCAAGATGACCAAAGCTTTACGCGACACGATGAAGCAAAATTGCAAGAGTTGTTGCTGAGTTGCGCTGCCTTGCGTTCTGTACAAGCCGCTGGATCCGCTGGCGGCTGAGGCCAGCGCTCATGCAGGATGAAGGGAGATCAGGCGCGCACAGGGCGTGGTGTGGCACATGGCTGTTCAACCCCGGGATGACGACTGATTGGCTCACTATCACTTGATCGCTCAGATCACTCAGGCCCCACCTTTTGGATGCGTTGATCCAATGCTGGTGGTGAAAGAGGCCTTGCTCTATTTCGGGCGGCATTTCTCAGATCGGATCGAGATGCCTGTTCTGGCTGACACCCTCGGCACGAGCCTCGGCTGCCTGGTGTTCAGTTTCGACCTGATCCGAGGAATCACGCCGCTGCAAGCCCTACAGGAGCATCGGCTCAACCGGCTGTTTGCAGCGCTGACCGATCAGCCAAGGCAGAACCTGGCCCGTGCCATCGGTGCCTGTGGGCTGGGCGACACCGAGGATGTGGTGCGGCTGTTCGAGCAGGAATTCGGCATCGACATGCCCCTGTTTCTGCTCACCTGCCGCCGAGCGGCGGATGATCGGCTCTTCCGCCTGCACCATCCAGAACCAGAGGCCCTGGTTCTGCACCCATGAAGCTGGGGTGCAGCAGCAGCGCTCAGGCGGCCTCTGGCTCTGGTGCTTGCTGCCGGGCGAACAGGTAGCCCGTGCCCCGAGCGGTGAGGATCAGCTCCGGGTTTTCAGGGTCGTCTTCCAGCTTGGAGCGCAGGCGGGACACATGCACATCCACCACCCGGCTGTCGCTGGCGCGGCCCGGCCGGCAGCCCCAGATCGATTCCAGTAACTCCAGCCGCGGAATCGCCATCCCAGCGCGGCGCACGAGCAGCTCCAGCATGCTGAATTCCATGCCCGTCAGCCGAATGCGAGCGTCGGCCTTGAAGGCCTGGCGGCGGTTGAAATCAATCGCCAGCTCGCCGATGCGCAGCCTGCCGGACTCACCCATGGCCGATGTGCCGGCATGGTCTGGCCTTTCCGAACGGCGCAACACGCAGCGGATGCGGGCCTCCAGTTCCTTGGGGCTGAAGGGTTTGACCATGTAGTCATCCGCCCCCAGCTGCAGGCCGGTGATGCGATCGGCTACCTCACTAAGGGCCGTGAGCAGGATGATCGGAACCTCCGACTCCGCGCGGATCTGCCTGGTGACAGCAAAGCCATCGAGCACCGGCATCATCACGTCGAGCACCACCAGATCGGGCTGGACACTGCGGAACAGCGCCATGGCCTGGGTGCCGTTTTCGGCCGCCACCACCGTATGGCCGAGCAACCGCAGGCGAGTTTCCAGGATGCGGCGGATGCCGGCCTCATCGTCCGCGATCAGGATCGTGTTGCGCTGGCTCGGTTGGTCTGTCATGCCCGCTCGACAGGAATGGGAGCTGGCTGAAGACCGTTGGCGGCGCCGGAGGCCGTTGCACCAGGGTTGCTGAGCAGCAGCGGAGCCATGCCGGCATCGAACGAGAAGCGACCCGGACCATTGAGCAGGATGGCGAGGCTGCCGCCGAGGTAGAGCAGCACCAGCTCCAGCACATAGATGTTGAAGCCGGCGGTGAGGATGTGTTGGTAGGCCGCCACGGCCATCGTTGAGGTCAGCGCCAGTGCTCCCAGGGGTGTGAAGAAGCCCAGGATCACCAGCCAGCTGCCGATCAGCTCTGAGAAACCAGCCGCGTAGGCGAAGACCAGTGGGAACGGCAGGTGCAGGGAGGCCACGTAAGTGGCGGCGAACTGCTGGGGGTCGGCGAGCTTTTCCTGGCCGTGGTGAATCATCAGCAGACCAATGGCCAGCCGCAGCAGCAGCAACCCTGTTGAGGCCAGCAGCCCGGGGCGCTGCAGGTAGGCGAGGAGCGCCGTGGCCAGAGGAGAGGCTTGCTGCTGCCTGGGTTGCAGTGCCGTCCAGGGCAGATTGCGGCACACGAACGCGAGGGCCAGGCTGGCGGCCACGAAGGCCGTGGCCCACTCAACGGGGTTGGAGAACAGCATCACAAGAGCGTTGTTGCCCTGATCCTGGCGAATCTTCTTAAGAAACGTGAAGCGGCGCCCCATCCCGCAGGGCTCAGTTGTGGCACTCGATTCTGGCGAACCCGGGGTCTCGCGGTAGCCCCAGGTGGGTCCGGACACTGGCATGATGTAACGACTTCGTTACATGCCTCTCATGACCCTGGGTGAGGTCTTCTTGGAGTCGGTGGCCAGCGGCGTCATCACGGAGCAGGAAATCGCCTGGGTGACCGGGCAGCAAAGCCGGTTTGCGCGTCACGAGGA
>JBJTHL010000066.1:0-9593 GCA_046094445.1 Vulcanococcus sp. | reverse complement strand
GCCAGAAGCTGGAGCAGGGGGGGGAGCGGCGTCTGATCCACACCGTGCGCGGCCAGGGCTACTGCCTGAGCGACGGCCCGCCGCAGCTGGGCTGACACCCGCCAGTTCCACCCCCTTCCCCCGGCTTTCACCCCAGCCCAGCTGCGGCGGGCCGTCGCTCAGGCAGTAGCCCTGGCCGCGCACGGTGTGGATCAGACGCCGCTCCCCCCCCTGCTCCAGCTTCTGGCGCAGGTAGCGCACGTACACCTCGATCACATTGCTGGCGGCACCCTGCTGGTCGTGCCACACGCGCCCCAGGATCTGCTCGCGGCTGAGCACCTGGCCGCGGTGTTCCAGCAGCATCAGCAACAGGGCGTATTCGCGGGCGGTGAGGGCCACCAGGCGCTGGCCGCGGCGCACCTCATGGCGGCTGGGCACCACGTTCAGGTCAGCCAGGCTGAGGCGATCGGCGCTGGGCTGTCCCCGCTGCACCAGCTTCAGGTGCAGCCGCAGCCGCAGCAGCAGGTCGCTGGGGCCCAGGCTGGAGAGCCAGAAGTCGCTGGCGCCGGAGCGCAGCAGCTGGGCGCGGGCGGCAACGCTGTCGCTGCCGATGTCGAGCAGCAGCGGCACCCCGGGCAGGGCCTGCTGCAGCGCCGGGATCCGCTCGGCCGCATCGGCGGCCAGCACCGCCAGGTGGCAGCGGCGCCAGTGGCTGGCCTGGCTGTCCCCCAGCACGCAGCTGTAGCCCGAGGCCTCCAGCCGTGGTGCCAGGGCTTTCGCCTCGGCCCCCAGCAGCAGCAGGGTGGCTTCGTTCAAGGGGTGCCCGCTGGCCCGGAGCCGTTGCCCGGTTTGGCCACATGGGGCAGCCCCCAGCCCAGCTTGTTGCGCAGCACCTGGAAAAACTCGTGGTCGGCCAGGCGCACGAAGCGCACCGGGTGGTCGCTGCGGCGGATCAGCACCCGATCCTCCGGCCACACATAGCAACCGGCGCTGCCATCCACCACCATCATCAGCCGCTCGGGCGTGGCGGGAAACACCGTCACGGGCTCGCGGTCGCTGAACACCAGGGCGCGCGAGGCCAGGGAGTGGGGAGCGATCGGCGTGAGCTGCAGCACCGGGCAATCCGGTGTGATCACCGGGCCGCCGGCGCTGAGGGCATAGGCGGTGGAGCCTGTGGGGGTGGAGAGGATCACCCCGTCGGCAGCGATATCCACCGGGGCATGGCGGCCCACGGCGATCTCGAAGTGGCACATCGAGGTGAGCGGCTCACGGTGCAGGGCCATCTCGTTGAGGCAGAGCACCTCCCAGCGGCGCTGCTCACCGCGCATCACACTCACCACCAGGGTGGTGCGCTCCTCCACGGTCCATTCGCCGGCGATCACCTGATCGAGGGCCTGCTCCAGCTCGGGCAGATAGGTTTCGGCCAGGAAGCCCAGATGGCCGGTGTTGATCGTGAGGATCGGCACATCGATCGGCGCCGTCTGCCGGGCGGCCGAGAGCACGGTGCCGTCGCCCCCCAGCACCAGGGCCATCGCCATCTCCCTGTGGAAGTTGGCGGGCACGCAGGCGGTGTGGCCATGGGTGCGCAGGTGCTGATCCGGGTTGGCGAAGCCCACCATGCCGCCGGCGCTGCTGGCGCGGTTCACGGTGTAGCCGGCAGCCCGCAGGCGCGTTTCGATCGCTTCGGCGGTGGCCAGGGCCAGGTCCTTGCCGTCATTGACGATCAGTCCGACGCAGGGCACCGATCGTGGGCGGAGGGCTGATCCAGTTTATGAGGGGGCTTCGGCCCTTGCCCCCTGCGCGTCAGAACTGTTCCAGGAATCGCAGGTCGCTGGTGAACAGGCGGCGGATGTCGTCGATGCCATGGCGCACCATGCAGAAGCGTTCCACCCCCAGGCCAGCGGCGAAGCCGCTGTAGCGCTCCGGATCGATGCCCAGGCCCTCCAGCACCGCCGGATCCACCATGCCGCAGCCCATCACCTCCAGCCAGCGGCCACGCCACTGCACATCCACCTCGGCAGAGGGCTCGGTGAAGGGGAAGTAGCTGGCGCGGAAGCGCACCGGCAGATCGCCGAAGAACTGCTGCAGGAAGGCGGTCACGGTGCCGCGCAGATGGCTGAAATCGAGCCCCTCATCGATCGCCAGCACCTCCACCTGGTGGAACACCGGCGAGTGGGTGGCATCCACCGCATCGCGGCGATACACGCGGCCGGGGGCCACGATCCGCACAGGCGGCGGGTTGGATTCGAGATGGCGGATCTGCACCGGTGAGGTGTGGGTGCGCAGCAGCTCGTGCTCGGAGAGATAGAAGGTGTCCTGCATGTCCCGCGCCGGGTGGTGTGGCGGGATGTTCAGGGCGGTGAAGTTGTAGTGGTCGCTCTCGATCTCGGGGCCCTCTTCCACCCGGTAGCCCAGGCCAGCAAAGATATCCACGATCTCCTCGATCGTGCTGATCAGCGGGTGGCGGTGGCCGGCTGGGGTGAACGTGGCCGGCATGGTCACATCGAGGGTTTCGGCGGCGATGCGCTCGGCCATGGCGGCGCTCTTCACCGCCGCCAGCCGCGCGCTCAGCAGCCCCTGCACCTGCTCCTTGAGCACGTTGGCCCGCTGCCCCACCAGCGGTCGCTCATCGCCGGGCAGCTTGCCCATGGCACCGAGTACGCCGGAGAGCAGTCCCTTCTTGCCCAGCAGCCCCACCCGCAGCTCCTCGAGCTCGCCGGCACTGGCGGCGGCGGCGATCTGCTGGGCCGCCTTGGCCTCGAGCTGCTCCAGCTGGTCGGTGAGCTGCTGCAGGCTGACGGTGGCGCTCAAGGCTGTGATCCGGCGATCCCAGACTTTAAGAAGGCGCCCTCTAGCCTCGCCCCAACAGCCACCGGGTGCTCCCTTGCGGATCCTGATCAGCAACGACGACGGCGTGTTCGCCGACGGCATCCGGGCCCTGGCGGCCGAGGCGGCCGGCCGCGGCCATCAGGTGACGGTGGTCTGCCCCGACCAGGAGCGCTCCGCCACCGGCCATGGCCTCACCCTGCAGACCCCCCTGCGCGCCGAGCGGGCCGATGCCTTGTTTGCCGACGGCGTGCGGGCCTGGGCCTGCAGCGGCACCCCGAGCGATTGCGTGAAGCTGGCCCTGTTCGCCCTGCTGGAGGAGTGGCCCGATCTGGTGCTCTCCGGCATCAACCACGGCCCCAATCTCGGCACCGACACCCTGTATTCCGGCACCGTGAGCGCCGCCATGGAGGGCACGATCGAAGGCTTACCGGCCCTGGCCGTGAGCAGCGCTGATTTCCAGTGGCGCCAGTTCGGGCCCGCCGCCCGCATCGCCCTGGATGTGGCCGAGCAGATGCTGCAGCGGGGCTGGCCCGCCAGCACCCTGCTCAATCTCAATGTGCCGCCCCTGGCGGCCGAGGCGATCGGGCCGCTGCGCTGGTGCCGCAAGGCCGTGCGCCGCTACACCGATCAGTTCGACCGCCGCGTGGATCCCCGCGGCCGTATCTATTACTGGTTGGCCGGCGAGGTGGCCAACGATCTGGAAGCCGAGGTGGCCGGCCCGGCGGCCTGGCCGATCGATGTGGCCCACATCGCCGCCGGTGGTGTGTCGCTCACACCGCTGCAGCCGGAGCTGTTCTGGCGGGGCGACAGCGGAGGGCTGCCGGAGCTGATCCTGCCGGCGGCCTGACCCCGCCCCCCGCTCAGCTGCCGCTCGGCCGGTAGATCCGCTGCAGCAGCCAGAGGCTGATCCAGAGGCCGATCAGGTGGGCGAACAGCACCTGGGTGTTGCCCAGCACCGAGAGCATCTCGATCGAGGTGATCGGCAGGCCGATCACCCGGCCGGCGGTTCCGGGGGCCTGTTGGATCTGGGCGCCGAAGAAGCCCGGCACCTGCTGGGAGGCCTGCACGAACAGGCTGCCGGCCATGGCCTGGTAACCGATCACCGCCAGGGTGACCCCTACCAGGTCCGCCAGGAGCCCGCGCTTGATCAGCCGGGCGGTTTCGCCCTTGCTGGGGCGCACCGGGCTGTTCAGGGCACGGCCGCAGCGCACGATCAGCCAGCTCTGCCAGAGGCACCAGAGCAGCAGCAAGAAGGCCAGGGTCGTCAGCGAGATGCCCGGCCCCAGCCCGAGGGCCCGCGAGGAGTTGGCGGCGAAGCGGCCCCCGATGTTGTTGAACAGCAGCACGCCCACCGCCACCACCGCCAGCACCAGCTGGGCCCAGAAGCGCACCCAGCCCAGGCGGCGTAGGGCCGAGGAGATCAGCTGCAGGTCGAGGCGATCGGCCATGGGGGCGCGTGGGGTCGCCCAAAGCTGCCATGGGAGGATGCCGCTGGCGAGGGTCGCGGCGATTCTTTGGTGATTCCCCTGCGCACTCCGGCCGATGCCCAGGGGCCAACAGCCATTGCCCTGGGCAGCTTTGATGGCCTGCATGAGGGGCACCGGCGGGTGATCGCCGCCGCCGTTGAGGGGGCAAGGCAGCTGGCGGCGGGTGGGTCCGCGCTGCGGCCCACGGTGGTGAGCTTCTGGCCCCACCCCCGGGAGGTGCTGTTCGGCGAAACCCGCCTGCGGCTGGATCTCCCCCGCGAGAAACTCCACCTGCTGGGCCCCCTCGGCATCGAGCAGCTGGTGCTGGTGCCCTTCACCCCGGAGCTGGCCGCCCTCACACCGGCAGCCTTCGTGGAGCAGGTGCTGGTGGGGCAGCTGCGGGCAGGGCTGGTGGTGGTGGGCGAGAACTTCCGCTTCGGTGCCGGCCGCAGCGGCGACACCACCCACCTGCGGCAGCTGGCCGCCGCCCATGGCGTGGCGGTGGAGGTGCTGCCGATGCTGGGGGATGGCGGCCAGCGCCTCAGCAGCAGCCGCATCCGCCAGGCCCTGGCCGATGGAGACCTGGCGGAGGCGGCGCGGCTGCTGGGCCGGCCGTACCGCTTTTGCGGGCAGGTGGTGCAGGGGCGCGGCCTGGGCCGCACCCTGGGCTGGCCCACGGCCAACCTGCAGGTGGATGGGCGCAAGTGCCTTCCCCTGGAGGGGGTGTATGCCGCCCGCGCCTGGTTGCTGGATCAGCCGCAGCAGGAGCTGCCGGCGGTGATGAACCTGGGCCCCCAGCCCACGGTGGATCCCACCGCCCCCTCGGCGGTGGAGGTGCACCTGCTCGATCAACGGCTGGAGCTGGTGGGCCGGGAGCTGCTGGTGGAGCCGGTGGCCCTGCTGCGCCGGCAGCAGCGGTTCGCCGATCTGCCGGCCCTGGTGGCCCAGATCGGTGCGGATGCTGCCCGGGCCCGCGAGCTGCTGGCCTCAGCCGGCGGGGTAGGCGTTGCTCAGGCCCCAGCCGATGAAGGCGGCGATGGCCCCCAGCAGCAGAATCCCTGAGATCAGCACCAGCATCGGGCTGTCGGATCCGCCCTGCTCCATCGCCTGCGACCACCGTGGGCCCACACCTTAGGCAGCACTCCCTTCGCGTCAGCCGTGACCTCCCTCCGCTCCGACCCCCTGCAGGCCGTGCATCGCCTGTTGGATGCCAACCTCGACCGCGCCCGCGAAGGCCTGCGGGTGGTGGAGGACTGGTGCCGCTTCGGCCTGGATCGCGCCGACCTGGTGGAGCGGCTCAAGGATCTGCGCCAGCGGCTCGGCCTGTTGCACCGCGATGCCTACAAGATGGCCCGCGACACGGCCGGTGATGTGGCGACTGGCCTGGCCCACCCGGCCCAGCGCCAGCGGCCCCAGGCGGCCCAGGTGGTGGCGGCCAACTGCGGCCGCGTGCAGGAGGCCCTGCGGGTGCTGGAGGAGTTCGGGCGCGGGGTCGACGACTCCCTGGCGGCGGAGGCTGCCGCCATCCGCTACGCCCTCTACGACCTGGAGGTGGAGCTGCTGCGGGCTGCTTCAGCCGGCGGTGCCGAGCGCCGGGCCCGCCTGCAGCAGTGCCGGCTCTACCTGATCACCAGCCCCTCGCCGCGGCTTGAGACGGTGGTGGAGGCGGCCCTGATCGGCGGGGTGCGGTTGCTGCAGTACCGCGCCAAGGAGGGCAGCCTGGCGGCCGACGGCCAGCCGATCACCGATCAGCTGCGGCTGGAGCAGGCCCGTCGCCTGCGGGCCCTGTGCAGCCGCCATGGGGCCCTGTTCCTGGTGAACGACCGCATCGACATCGCCGCCGCCGTGGCCGCCGATGGCGTGCACCTGGGCCAGGGGGATCTGCCGCCGGCTCTGGCCCGCCAGCTGCTGGGCCCCGATGCCCTGATCGGCCGCAGCACCCATGCCCTGAGCCAGCTGCAGCAGGCCGTGGCCGATGGCTGCGATTACGTGGGTGTGGGGCCCGTGAATGCCACCCCCACCAAGCCCGGCCGTGAGCCGGTGGGTCTGGAGTATGTGCGCCAGGCGGCGGCCGCTTCACCGATCCCCTTCTTCGCCATCGGCGGCATCGATCTCCACACCCTGGCCCAGGCTCAGGCGGCCGGCGCTGAGCGGGTGGCGGTGGTGCGGGCCATCACCGAGGCCGCGGATCCTGCCGAGGCCAGCCGCGCCCTGCTGCAACGCCTGGAGGTGCCGGCATGACAGCTGCCACGATCGCGATCCGCCTCAACGGTGAGCACCTCACCTGCCCGGCCGGCCTGTCGCTGCAGCAGCTGCTGGAGCATCTGAGCTACCGGCCCCAGCTGGTGGTGGTGGAGTTCAACGGTGAGATCCTTCCCCGCGCCCGCTGGCCTGAGCAGCCGGTACGGGAAGCCGATGGCCTGGAGGTGGTCACCATCGTGGGAGGGGGTTCCTAGATTTCGACATATCCTCGCTGCCGCCGGCTCTTGGCTGACCAGCCCTCCCCCCCGCTGCTGCGCCGTCTGCTCTGCGGCCTGATGGTGCCGGCCCTGGTGAGCACGCTGCTGAGCGCCGTGCTGCTGCTGGCACCCCAGCCCTCCCAGGCCGCCAGCGGTGGCCGCATCGGCGGCGGCAGATTCCGCTCCGCACCCTCGATGCCCCGCAGCTACGGCGGTGGGCGCAGCTATGGCGGCGGTTACGGCGGTGGCGTTCAACGGGGCTACGGCGGCGGTGGCATCGGCTTTCCGTTCATCGTTCCCTTCTTCTTCGGCGGCGGCGGTGGCCTGTTCGGCCTCCTGGTGCTGATGGCCGTGGTGGGCCTGCTGGTGAATGCGTTGCGCGGTGGTGGCGGTGGTGGCCAGGCCCTGCCGGCCGGCATGCGCGGTGGCGACCTCGATGGCTACCGGCCCGAAGGCCCCGTGGCCATCGCCCAGGTGCAGGTGGGCCTGTTGGCCTCGGCCCGGGAACTCCAGCGCGACCTGCGCGGCCTGGCCGGGTCCGCCGACACCGGCAGCAGCAGCGGCCTGCAGCGGGTGCTGCAGGAGAGCACCCTCGCTCTGCTGCGCCACCCCGATCTCTGGGTGTACGCCAATGCCGAGGTGGGCCAGGTGCCGTTCCAGTCGGCGGAATCCACCTTCAACCGCCTGTCGATGACCGAGCGCAGCAAGCTCAAGGCGGAGCTCACCAGCAATGTGGGCGGTCGGGTCGCCGCAGCGGCTGGGGGCCGCAGCGGCGATGCCGATGCCACCAGCGATTACATCGCGGTGACGCTGCTGGTGGCCAGCCGCTCCCGCCTCAACCTGCGGCCCGTGACGGGCTCTGAGGAGCTGCGGGAGGCCCTCCGGCAGCTGGGGGCTGTTCCAGCCGATCAGCTGCTGGCCCTTGAGCTGATCTGGCAGCCGGAGGGTGCCGGCGAGGTGCTCAGCGCCGATGAGCTGATCACGGCCTATCCCGATCTCAAGCATCTCTGAACCCAGTCCCTGCCCGCTGCGGCCGATCTGCTTGAGCGCGTCTGCAGACGCTTCACCTGGGCGATTTACAGAAACTCTTCCGCTGTTTTGTTCGGGGCATCGCTTGTTCGGCGCGGCTTGATTTGTAGGTTGAGCAGACTGGTTCCTGTCTTCTCAATTTGTCGTTCTGCTCACGCCGCCCCGAACCCCGCGCCATGAAGTGGCAGGCCAATGGCGAGCTGGCCGGCAGCGACCTGCACGCCCTGCTCTGCCAGCTCACGCGTGTGGAGAACGAGGAGCGCGTGCGCGAATTGCAGTGGCTGGGCCGCCACGTCGAGGAATCCTGAGGGCAGTCCCGCGACCGGAGCACCCCATCTGAAGAGGATCAGCAGTCTCAGCTGCCAGTCTTGTTGCGCCCCGGTTCGCTCCCCACACTGCGGTGCGATGCCCAGGGGTTCATGGCGCCGCGCTCTCTCCAGTGGGTGAACACACCGGTGCTGATGGAGGCCCTCGCCCGCTACGAGCAAGGGCGCCTGCCCCGCTCGATGCAGCTGTGGTTGCAGGCGGTGCTGGAGCTGGAGCGGCCGCTCAACGGGCCCCTGCGCCCCCACGGCTGAGCAGGATCCGCAGCGCTGCCATCGCCGCTCCGTAGCCGTTGTCGATGTTCACTACCGTGAGGCCTGGTGCGCAGCTGGCCAGCATCCCGTGCAGAGCGGCCATGCCACCGGCGCTCACCCCGTAGCCCACACTCACCGGCACGCCGATCACCGGCTGGGGCAAGAGCCCGGCCAGCACGGTAGGTAACGCACCCTCCATGCCGGCGCAGGCGATCAACACATCGGCTTGGCGCAGCTGCTCCAGCTGGTTCAGCAGCCGGTGCAGCCCCGCGACGCCCACATCGAGCACCCGTTCACAGGCGATGCCATGCCAGTGCAGGGCCAGCTGGGCTTCGCTGGCCACCGGCAGGTCGCTGGTGCCGCCGCTGAGCACCACCACCCGGCCCCGTTCCGGGCGCAGGGGGGCCGCTGCCCCCAGGCTGAGGCAGCGGGCCTCCGCGTGGAACTGCAGCGGCTCCGCGGGAGCAGCCCCTTGATGGTCGGCCTCCAGCAGCTGGCGCACCGCCTCCGCCTTGACGGCATCCACCCGGGTGGCCAGGGCCAGCTCGCCGTTGCGGGCCAGCTCCTGCAGGATCGCGGCGATCTGGGCGGCGCTCTTGTGTTCGCCCCAGATGGCCTCCACCATGCCCAGCCGTTGCCGGCGCTGCAGGTCGAGCCGTGCCTCCTGGCTCATGCGGCCGGCTGCAGTTCGCCTTCGAACACCAGCGGAAAGGGATTGCCCTGGGGCAGGCCTGTGGCCCGGCGGGCCAGCTGCTCGAACTGCTGTTGCACCGCCTCCACCTCCGCCAGGGGGATGGCCTTCCATTGCTGGCGGCTGGCCCAGCGGATCAACAGGGTGCCCTCTTCCCGGCTGGGATCCCAGAGCAGCTGGCGGCCGAGATAACCCGGCTGGCGCTGCAACCACGGCTCCCAGCTGCCCCGCTCGGCCTCCAGCCAGGCCTGGCGCGCCTCGGCCGGCACCTTCACCCGCAGGTGCTCCACCACGGCCACCTCCACGCTGCCGTCGGGCCCGTCGAGGGCGGCGATCGCCAGATCCGCGTGCGTGCCGAGCAGCATTCCCAGGCAGAGCACAACGGCCAAGACCCTAGCCAGCAGGGTTGGGCCGCTGCTGGTGCTCATGGCTTGTGCAGCAGGGCAACGGCGTGGCAGGCGCTGCCCTCCTCGCGCCCCTCCGCGCCAAGCCGTTCGTTGGGGGTGGCCTTCACCCCCACGTGTTCCCGATCGAGGCCCATCCGGGCGGCGATCGCCGCCCC
>JBJTHL010000065.1:0-2767 GCA_046094445.1 Vulcanococcus sp. | reverse complement strand
CTGGAGGCCTCGGTGCGTTATCTCGCAGCTGAGCTGGGCGCTGAGAAGCAGGTGCGCGTGAACGCCATCAGCGCCGGTCCGATCCGCACCCTGGCCAGCTCCGCCATCGGCGGCATCCTCGACATGATCCACAACGTGGAGGAGAAAGCCCCTCTGCACCGCACCGTGACCCAGGACGAAGTGGGCGGTACCGCCGCCTTCCTGGCCAGCCCCCTGAGCTCCGGCATCACCGGCCAGGTGATTTACGTGGATGCGGGGTACTGCATCACCGGCATGTGAGGCAGGGTTCAGCCCCGCTGGTGACGCGCCAGGCTGGCGGGGTTGGCATCGGCCTTGGCCAGAAAAGCCATCCGTTGCGCTTTTGACATCGAGCCAGCCAATTCGTTCAGCTGAACCCTGGGTCGCCTGGGCGCCTGGCGCCCGGGCATGATCGGGTTCTCAGCTTCAGGGCCCGCCAGCCGGTGACCGACATGCGCAGCGGCACCATCCACCGCGTTACGGGGGAAACCAATGTGAGGGTGACCCTCGGGCTCGACGGCAGCGGCGCCTGCACGGTGAGCACCGGCGTGCCGTTTCTGGACCACATGCTCCATCAGATCAGCAGCCACGGGCTGATCGATCTGGAGATCCAGGCCACAGGCGACACCCACATCGACGACCACCACACCAACGAGGACGTGGGCATCGCCGTGGGTCAGGCGCTGGCCCAGGCCCTGGGGGATCGGCGCGGTATCCACCGCTTCGGCCACTTCCTGGCGCCGCTGGATGAGGCGCTGGTGCAGGTGGCGCTCGATTGCAGTGGCCGGCCGCACCTCAGTTACAGCCTGCAGATCCCGGCCCAGAAGATCGGCACCTACGACACCGAGCTCGTGAAGGAGTTCTTCGTGGCCGTGGCCAACAACGCCGGCCTCACCCTGCACATCCGCCAGCTGGATGGCGTGAATTCGCACCACATCGTGGAGGCCTGCTTCAAGGCCTTTGCCCGCGCCCTGCGCCAGGCCACCGAAGTGGATCCACGCCGTGCCGGGGCGGTGCCGAGCAGCAAAGGCGTGCTCGAGCGCGCCGGCGGCTGAGGGGCGACGCCTTAACACTCCGTTACGCCATGATCAGGCCTGTGGCCTTTGCCCTTGCCGAGATGACCGTCGCCCCTGCATCGGCCGCTTCCTCTGCGGAGCAGCCTGCCTACGACCGTGCCGACTGGGCCGGCGCCTTCTGCAATGTGGGCGTGGAGCTCGATGGGGTGGAGCTGAGCGCCGCCCGTGGTGCCATCCCGGCGGAACTGGAGGGCACGCTCTACCGCAATGGCCCCGGTCGCCTGGAGCGGGGCGGCCAGTGGGTGCATCACCCCTTCGATGGCGACGGCATGATCACAGCCCTGCGCTTCGAGGGCGGCCGGGCGCAGCTGCGCAACCGCTTTGTGCGCACCGAGGGTTGGCTGGCGGAGGAGCAGGCGGATCGCTTCCTCTACCGCGGTGTGTTCGGCACCCAGAAGCCCGGCGGGCCGCTGGCCAATGCCTTTGACCTGCGGCTCAAGAACATCGCCAACACCCACGTGGTGCGGCTCGGCGATCAGCTGCTGGCCCTCTGGGAGGCGGCCGAGCCCCATGCCCTCGATCCCGACACCCTGGAAACCCGCGGCCTCTCGCTGCTGGATGGCGTGCTCAAGCCCGGTGAGGCCTTCAGCGCCCATCCCCGCTTCGATCCCGGCCACCACGGGGCCCCGCGCATGGTGACCTTCGGCGTGAAGACCGGCCCGCGCAGCACGATTCGCCTGATGGAGTTCGCCGTGGAGGATGACGCTCCCCGCGGGGTGAAGGCCGGCGATCTGCTCAGCGACCGCAGCGACAGCTTCCCCGGCTTCGCCTTCCTGCACGATTTCGCCATTACGCCCAACTGGGCAGTGTTCCTGCAGAACGCCATCGCCTTCAACCCGCTGCCCTTCGCCCTGGGCCAGAAAGGGGCGGCCCAGTGCCTGCAATCGAAACCCGGCGGCCAGGCCAAGTTCTGGCTGATTCCGCGCGACAGCGGTGCCTTTGCCGGCACGAAGCCCCGCCTGATCGATGCCCCCGATGGCTTCGTGTTCCACCACCTCAACGCCTGGGAGGACAGCGACAAGGTGGTGGTGGAGAGCATCTACTACAGCGATTTCCCCTCCATCGGTCCTGACGAGGACTTCCGTTCGATCAACTTCGAGCTGCTGCCCGAGGGGTTGCTGGAGCAGTGCCGCATCAACCTGGCCGATGGCACGGTGCAAACCACCCGCCTCAGCGAGCGTTGCTGCGAGTTCGCCATGGTGAACCCGGAGCGCGAGGGCCTGGCCTGCCGCTACGGCTGGATGGCGGTGGCTGAGCGTGAAACCGGCAACGATCCCCTCCAGGCGATCAAGAAGCTCGATCTCCTGAGCGGTGAGCGCCGGGTGTGGAGTGCGGCGCCGCGGGGGTTTGTGAGCGAGCCGTTGATGGTGCCGCGGCCCGGTGCCAGCGCGGAAGACGACGGCTGGGTGCTCTGCCTCCTGTGGAACGGCGCCCGCAGCGCCAGCGACCTGGTGATCCTCGATGCCGCCTCGCTGGCGGAGGTGGCGGTGCTGGAGCTGCCCCTGGCGGTGCCCCACGGGCTGCACGGCAGTTGGGCGCCGGCCTGAGCAGCATGGGGTCAGCCCATGCCGGCTCGCGGTGCCCTGGTTCGTGAAAACCGAGACCTTCCGGCTTCCTTACAGCGCCATGCGGCCCCACCTGGCCGCCCATTGCGCCTGGGTGGAGCGGTTGCG
>JBJTHL010000064.1:0-6076 GCA_046094445.1 Vulcanococcus sp. | reverse complement strand
TGGTGCTGCGCGGCGGTAAGCAGGGCACCAACTACCACGCCGAAGCGATCGAGGCCGCCGCTGCCGCTCTGGAGAAGGACGGCCTGCCGGCGCGGGTGATGGTGGACTGCAGCCACGGCAACTCCAACAAGGACTACCGCCGCCAGGGTGAGGTGGCCGAGCAGGTGGCCGAGCAGCTGCGCCAGGGATCCCGGCATGTGATGGGCGTGATGATCGAAAGCCATCTGGTGGCTGGCAATCAGAAGATCCCCAACGATCTGTCGCAGCTGGATGTGGCCGCCCTCACCTACGGCCAGAGCATCACGGATGCCTGCATCGATCTGGCCAGCACCAAAGCTGTGCTGGCCCAGTTGGCCGATGCGGTAGCCGCCGGCCAGAGCGCAGTGCTGGCCGGCGTTTAGGCCAGACAAGCCGATCATCTGGCCCTCTCGATCCTGGAGTGCCAGATCCATGCCACCCTTGCCAGTGACGGTTCAGGAGTTGAGCGCCGCCAGAGCTGGGATCTGGGTGCTGAGCTGCTGCCACAGCAGCGCGGTGGCCAGAGGAACGCTGAGGTTGTCGATGCCGAAGCTGCTCAGCTGCTCCAGGCCGGTGGCGGCCGCGGCGATCAGCACCAGGGCCGGCCAGGCCGGCGCGGGCTGGCCGCTGGTCTGGGCGAGCAGCATCAGAGCCAGCAGCACAGCCAGGCTGGCGATCGCCATGGAGGCTGTTCCGGCCAGGGATTTGCCCTGGCCCAGCAGCCGCCAGCGGGGGGAGTGCAGCAGCGGCCCCACGAGCCCAGCCAGGCCATCGCCGCAGGCCATCACCAGCACACCGGCGGCCACGGGCAGCGGCGACAGCGGCCAGTAGAGCGCCAGCAGCAGCGTGATCGAGGCGCCGTAGGCGATGGTGCCGTAGCTGTGCCGGCCCACATCCTCCACGGCCGGCAGCAGGCGGAAGCGGTGGTTCAGCGCTGTGGCCAGGGTGACCAGGGCGGCGGCGGGAAGGGCGATGTCACGCTCGATCTGCAGGGCCCAGGCGAGCAGCACCACGGGGCCGGTGCCGATGTGCACCACTTTGCGGCTCCACTCCCGTTGCTCGGGCCAGCGTTGGCGCACCAGCAGCGCCGTTGTCACGACAACGGCAAGCCAGGCCACCACCACGCCAATGCCGAGGAGCTGTTGCAGCAGAGCGGCCCGTTCCAGGTGCGCCTGAGCCTAGGTGCGGAGGCTCAGGCGGCCTGCTGGTAGTTGGTCATCAGCCGCAGCTTGAGGATCGCCTTGGCCTCCAGCTGGCGCACCCGCTCGCGCGACACGTTGATCTGCCGGCCGATCTCAGCCAGGGTGAGCGGCTCCTGCCCGGCCAGGCCGAAGCGCAGCTCGATGATCCGTCGCTCCCGCTCGTTGAGTTGGGCCAGCCAGGCACCCAGGTGTTCCTTCTGCAGGCTGCGGTCCATGCTGTCCATGGACTCATTGCTGCTGGGATCGGCAATCAGTTCGCCGAGGGTGCTGCGGTCGTCGTCGCCACGGGCGTGGGCATCGAGCGATGCGCAGGGAGCGCTCTGGGAGATCAGCTCCTCCAGTTCCTCCGGTTCCATGCCCATGGCATGGGCCAGCTCCAGGCGGTTGGGCTGACGGCCGAAGCGATGGGAGAGCTCGCGGGTGATCCGCCGCATCTTGGAGAGCTTCTCGCTCACATGGATCGGCAGGCGGATGGTGCGGGCGCAGTTGTCGATGGCGCGGGTCATGCCCTGGCGGATCCACCAGTAGGCATAGGTGGAGAACTTGTAGCCCATCGCCGGGTCGAATTTGTCGACCGCACGCTCCAGGCCGAGGGCGCCCTCCTGCACCAGATCCAGCAGTTCCAGCCCCTGGTTCTGATACTTCTTGGCGACGCTCACCACCAGGCGCAGGTTGGCGGCCATCATCCGGCCGCGAGCGCGGGTGCCCATGCGGATCTGATGCTTCTGCCGCGGGGTGAGCTGCTCCGGCGGCAGCGCCTGAAGGCGCTTCATCGCCTGCACGTGGTGGGCCAGTTCGATTTCTTCGGCGGCCGTCAGCAGCGGCACACGGCCGATGCTGCTCAGGTACCAGCCGATCGAATCAGCGCTGAGGCGACCCCCCTGGCGTGGAGCTGGGTTTCGCATGGTTGATCCGTTGCGGTTGGTGGTCGATCCGGAGCACATGGGGCTGTCCTCACGGCTCGGCATGCCGGTCGAGAGATCGTCGTTGCCTGAACTGGATTGCAGCGATGCTTCCATGAGCCGACGGCTCCGGATTGAGATGGCCGGAATGTAGCAGTTGCGGTGGTAAGTGGCTCCTGCAAATTGGAAGACTTACCGCAGCGTTTCTGCCTGATTTTCTTTGCGTTTGTTGCTTCGGCTACTGCGCTTCGTCGTTCTCCTGCAAACCGCTGCGCCACTGCTGGATCAAGGCCACCTGAGCGGCTCGGTTTTCCTCCTCGGGGATCCGCCGCTGGAAACCGCCATCGGGCTGCATGTCCCAGGCGGTGCAGTTGTCGTTCAGGTAGAGGTCGATCAGCCGCAGCAGCCGTGCGTGCAGCGTTGGCTCCTCGATCGGCACCACGGCTTCCACCCGCCGGTCGAGGTTGCGGCCCATCCAGTCGGCACTGCCGAAATACATCTCACCGTTGCCGCCATTGGCGAACCAGGAAAGGCGTGAGTGCTCGAGAAAGCGACCGATCACGCTGCACACCCGGATCGTTTCGCTCACCCCCTCCACCCCTGGCCTGAGGCTGCACATGCCGCGCACCACCAGGTCGATCTGCACGCCCGCCTGGGAAGCCTCGTAGAGCAGCCCGATGATCGTGGGATCCACCAGGGCGTTCATCTTGGCCTTGATGGCGGCCGGTCGGCCGGCGCGGGCGTGCTCGGTTTCGCGCGCGATCAGCTCCTGCATGCGTCGCCGCAGGGTGACGGGCGCTACCAGCAGCTTGCGGAAGTTCTGCTGCTTGGAGAAGCCGGTGAGGAAGTTGAACAGCTCCGCCAGGTCCTGGCCCACCTCGGGGCGGGCGGTGAGCAGGCCGAGATCGGTGTAGAGCTGCGCGGTGCGGGAGTTGTAGTTGCCTGTGGCGATGTGGCAGTAGCTGCGGAGCCGCTCTTTCTCCTTGCGCACCACCAGCGTGATCTTGGTGTGGGTCTTGAGGCCGATCACGCCGTACACCACGTGCACGCCCGAGCGCTCCAGCTGGCGGGCCCACTGGATGTTGTTGTCCTCATCGAAGCGGGCCTTGAGTTCCACCAGCGCCATCACCTGCTTGCCGTTCTCGGCGGCGCGGATCAGGGCGGCGATGATCGGCGAATCCTTCGACACGCGGTAGAGCGTCATCTTGATGGCCAGCACCGAGGCGTCGTCGGCGGCCTGGTTGATGAACTCCTCCACGGAGGTGGCGAACAGATCGAAGGGGTGGTGCAGCAGCACATCACCGCGGCGCAGCACCGAGAAGATGCTCTCGAATTCCTCCGCCTTGATGGAGCCGTCCTCCAGCAGGCTTTTCTGCGCCCGGGCCAGGGCCGCGGCCGTGCGCCCGCGGTGGGGTTTGTCCTTGAGCTGCGGCAGCGGGATCGTCAGCAGGCTCATCAGGTCGTCGAGACCGAGCGGCCCGTTGATCCGGTAGAGGTCTTCCGGTTCCACGCCAGTGCCCTCCAGCAGCAGATCCACCACCGCATCCGGCATCTCGTTGGCCACCTCGAGGCGCATCACCTCCCCGCCCATGCGCCGTTTGCGCAGGCCCTGCTGCAGGGCCTCCATCAGGTCGTCGGCCTCCAGATCGCGCAGTTCCAGGTCGGCGTCGCGGGTCACGCGGAAGAAGTAGTGACCCTCCACCTCCATGCCGGGGAACAGCAACTGCAGGTTGAAGGCCACCACCTGCTCCAGTGGCACGGCCGTGTACACCGGGGTGGGTTCATGGCTGCTCAGCTCCACGGGCAGCTGCACGAAGCGCGGCAGATTTTTCTGCGGCACCTTGACCCGTGCGAATTGCTGCTGGCCGCTGTCCGGATCGCGGATCAGGGCGGCGATGTTGAGGCTGAGGTTGCTGATGAAGGGGAAAGGATGCGCTGGATCCACCGCCAGGGGGGTGAGCACCGGGAAGATGGCGTTCTGGAAGTAGGTGTTGATCCACTCCTGTTGGCGATCGTTCAGCCGGGCGTAGTCGATCAGCTGAACGCCCACCTCTGCGAGCTGATGTTTGAGGTAGAGCCGGTAGTGGGCCTGCTGCTGCTCCAGTAGGGGATGCAGCGCCTCGCGCACGCGGGCCAGCTGCTGGCTGGGGGTGAGCCCGTCGTCGCTGAGGGTCTGCACACCGGCCTCGATCTGTGACTTCAGCGAAGCCACCCGCACCATGAAGAACTCATCGAGGTTGTTGCTGAAGATGGCGCTGAACTTCGCCTGCTCCAGCAATGGCGTGTGTTCACTCAGCGCTTGCGACAACACCCGCTGGTTGAAGGCGATCCAGCTGAGCTCCCGATTGATGTAGAGCTCCGGAGCCAGCGCGGTCCGCGTCTGTAGTTCAGCCATGCATCAACCCTCCTGCGGATCGCGCCCGCCCGAGGCGATCACCGCAACCGCCCGGGGCCTGCCAGGCCACCATCATGCCCGCCCCGTTGTGATACCTGCGGCAGCCGGTCGTTGAGGCAAGCCCCCAGCCACCAGGGCAATCACGCCAGCCATCAGGGCAATGCCCAGCCAGAAGGGGCTCTGGCGGCCGATCAGGTCGTACGCCAGTCCCGCCAGGGGCGGGCCGATGAAGCTGCCGAGGCTCTGCAGGCCCTGCAGGCTGCCCAGGGCGGCCCCTTGGCCGGAGTCGTCGAGTCGGCGCGAGACCAGGGCCCGCAGGCAGGGGGTCACCAGGCCGGTGCCGAAGGCCAGGGTGGCCACGGCGCTGAACACCACCGGCTGGGCGTTACCGCTGTTGGCGAGAGGGATCAGCAGGAAGCCGGCGATCACGAAGCCCAGGCCCGCCAGGGTGAGGCGCAGTTCGCCGAACCGCTGCACCAGGGGCCCGATCAGGCCGCCCTGCACCAGCGTGGCCACCACGCCCACCACCAGGAAGGCGGTGGCCGCCAGCGACGGCCCCCAGCCGAAGGCCTGCTTGAAGTAGAGCACCAGCACGGCGGTGAAGCCGTTGAACGACAGAAAGAACAGAAAGAAGGCTGCGCAGAGGCGGCGGACCTGCGGGTTGGTGAACACCCGCTGCAGGGCGCTGAAGGGATTGAGGTCGCGCTTGCGCTGCAGCGCCCGCCGCGCTTCCGGTGGGTGTGTTTCCGGCAGCAGCGTGAGCACCAGCAGCAGGTTCACCAAGGCGAAGCCTGCGGCTGCCCACACCGGCAGCGTCACGTTGATGCCGGCCAGCACACCGCCGAAGAAGGGGCCGAGGATGAAGCCCAGGCCGAAGGCCACGCCGATCAGGCCGAAGGCCTTGGCGCGGTTTTCCGGGGTGGAGATGTCGGCCAGCACGGCGCCGGCGCTGGCAGCGGTGCCGCCGCTCACCCCATCGATCAGCCGGGCGGCGCACAGCAGGGTCAGAGGCAGGGCGGTGCCGGCCGCCCAGGGAATCGTTGCCCAGGGGATGCTCACCGTGAGGGCGAACAGCCCCAGCCCCAGCACGGAACCGGCCACGCAGCCGCTGATCACCGGTTTGCGGCCGTAGCGGTCGCTCAGGGCGCCGATCAGCGGGGTGAAGGCGAACTGGGCCACGGCATAGCTCCCCGCCAGCAGGCCGAGGGTTCGGCCGTTGCTGGTGTACGACGCCAGCAGGAAGGGCAGCAGCGGGAACACGATGCTTTCCCCCAGCCGGTCGTTCAGCAGGGTGAGGAAGGCGCAGAGGGTGGTGGAAGGGCGTGTCCAGCGCACGGCGGCGGCCCGGGGAGCGGCTTCACCATCCCACGGGCCCGAACGGATGCCCCTGCAAACATTGGAAGCCTCCAGGCCCCATGGTTTTCGATCTGACGGTCCCAGGTCCGCCGGCTGAACGTTCCCTGCCACCGGAGCTGCTCAGCAGCCGCATCGTGGTGGTGTCTGATTTCAATTGTCCATATTGCTTCACCCTCAACGCCTGGTTGAACCAGCTCGGCGTG
>JBJTHL010000063.1:0-8316 GCA_046094445.1 Vulcanococcus sp. | reverse complement strand
ATGCGCTCGGCTTTGCTGGCGATCAGGTCGTCCACGAGCTGATCGGCCACCCCCAGCTGCAGCCAGTGGCAGATCAGCCCGTGGCGCTGGCCGATGCGATGGCAGCGGTCTTCGGCCTGCTCAGCATCACCGGGGGTCCAGGGGCGCTCCAGCAGCACCACATGGCGGGCCCGCTGCAGGTTGAAACCGAGGCCGCCGGTGCCATAGGTGCTGATCAGCAACGACTCGCGTCCGGCCTGGAAGGCATCCACCACCGCCTGGCGGGCGGCGGGCCGCAACTGACCGGTGAGCAGCACACCCCCGAGCCGGGCCTGCAGCAGGCTGGCGCTGGCTACAAAGGCGCTGAACACCACCACCGCTTCCCCGCGGGCCAGGAGCGGCGCGATCAGTGCCGCAGCCGCCGGCAGCTTGTAGCTGGCGGCGATCTGCCGCAGGGCCGTGAACACGGCCAGGGCTTCGGCATCGCGGCGCACCAGGCCGGCCGCCGCCCGGCGCCGGTAGTCGTCGACGATTTGCTCGAGACGGTGCTGAAAGCCGCGGCCCTCCTCGGCCGATAGCAGCACCGGCAGCAGGCGCCGCTGCTTGGGGGGCAGATCCAGGCAATCGGCCTTGCGGCGATGCAGCAGCAGCGGCCGGGTGAGCCGATGCAGCTCCTCGAGCTGGCTCGCCCCCAGGGCTCGCCAGTGCCGCACGCCGCGCACCTCCTGCCAGTGGCCCTGGCAGTAGCGCTCCTCAAACTGGCGCTGATCAGCCGCCAGGGGATGGCCGATGGCCGCCAGCAGGGGAAACAACTGGGCCGGCCGGCCGTTTTTCATCGGTGTGCCGCTCAGCAGCCAGGCCGCCCGCAATCGGGGATGGCGGGTGAGGCGCAGGAACGCCCGGGTGCGGGCGGAGGCCAGGTTCTGGGCGTAGTGGGCCTCATCGGCGATCAGCACGGTGCCGGCCTCCGGCAGTTCAGCCGGCAGGCGGGCCCAGCTGAGCAGCTCCACGTGCAGCTGCAGGGCGGCAGCCTCCTGCTGCCAGTGGTGATGCAGGCCTGCCGGAGCCACCACCACCACCCGGCATTCGGCAGCGCGCACCATCGCCCGCGCCGCCACCAGGGCGGTGAGGGTCTTGCCCAGACCCATGGCATCAGCCAGCACGGCGCCGCGGCGGGCCAGCAACCAGCGGGCTGCGGCCCGCTGGTGGGCAAACAGCCGGCGTCCATCCGCCAGGGGCTCCTCCAGGGCTGCGGCCTGCACCAGGTGGCGGTGGGGCGGCAGCGGTGGAAGGGGCTGCTCCAGCCAGACCATCCAGCGGGCCAGATCGGGCTCCAGATGAAAGCGATGGCCGAAGCGACGTCGCAGCTCGAGGGCCGCCTCCAGGGGAAACTCCCAGCAGCGGCGGCGGGCCAGCCAGAGACCGCGGGGCCGCACCGCCCGCAGCTGGGCCTGGGTGACGGCATCGAACGGGAGAGACAGCTCGATGCAGCCGGAGGCTCCCAGCCGCATCAGGCAACGGCCGGCAGCGGAGCGGGGGGACAAACGGTGGCCGATGCACGCGCCCCAGTTTGGCGCAGGGCCGCTGAATCTAACCCAGCTGAGCCGAGAAGCAAGCAACAGAGAAAGCCGGCCAATCAGCCCGCAAAATGCAGCGTTCGACACATTGACAATCCAGGCGCCACGGGCAGACTCCTCGCAACCGAGCCGATCGGATGCACACCAGGGATGCGGTTTTCCTTGAGGATCTGTGCCCCAAACTTCGTGTTCGACGCTGGCGTCAATCGCTCCACTCCCTGACGCACAAAACCTGCATCTATTGCGGCAAGCCTTCGGAATCGATCGACCACCTCCTGCCCCAGAGCCGCGGCGGCCTGAGCGTGACCGAGAACTGCGTTCCCGCCTGCCTGAGCTGCAACGGCCACAAGAGCGACGCCGATGCTTTCGATTGGTACCGGCGCCAACGCTTCTACGACCCGCGCCGGGCGATGGCGATCAGGGCCTGGATGGATGGCGACCTGAAGCTGGCCACGCGCCTGCTGCAGTGGGCTACACCCCAGCAGGCACCGGTGGCGAACAAGGCGCGTCAGACGGCAACGCCACCATCCCTGCTGCCCAACCAGCCGTTGTGGCAAGCGGCCTGAGCCGGCTCACCACACGCGACAGGCCGCTGCGCCGTTGTGACGCTCGCAGATGCTGGCCTGGGCCAGCGGCTGTTCCGGCGCCAGCAACGCCGCCGCCAGCAGCAGCGCCACCACGGCCAACAGGCCGCCGGCACAGCCGCGCGTGCGACGGCGGGCAGCGCGCAGCCGCGCCGACAGACGCCCCGACGCCAGAGGGACAAACCCAGCAGGAGCCAGGCAGGGTGTAGAGAGGCAGGACGCGGTCATGACCTCGATCGCCGAACTGATACAGGTGTACTCATGGCTCCCTGGGGTGTCAACCCTGCCGCCCGCGTCCTGGTGATCGGGGGCGGGTTCAGCGGTCAGCGCTTCGCGAACGCTGCCGCCGCCCACGGGGCCCGGGTCTGGCTCACCAGCCGCAGCCCGAAACCGGCGCCGGACCCCGGCCCGCAAGCCCTGACCTGGCTGCCCTTCGACCCGGACAACGGCCAGGCGCTCAACCTGCCGGAGGGCCTCAGCCATGTGCTGGTGACCGTGCCGCCCGATGCAGAGGGTCAGGACCCCGCCCTGCGGACCCTGCTGCCAGCCCTGGAACAGCAACCGCTCCAGTGGCTGGGCTATCTCTCGACCACCGGCGTGTACGGCGATGTGGGCGGTGCCTGGGTGGATGAGACCAGCCCGACCCAACCGAGCCTGCCCCGTAGCCGGGCGCGGCTGGCCTGCGAGCAGCGCTGGCTGGCCAGCGCCCTGCCGGTGCAGAGCTTCCGGCTGCCGGCGATCTACGGCCCCGGCCGCTGCCCGTTCCAGCAGCTGCGCTCCGGCACAGCGCGGCTGGTGCCCAACCCCGGCCAGGGGTTTTGCCGCCTCCACGTGGACGACATCGTGGGCGCCCTGCTGCACGCCATCAGCCTGCCGCTGCAGCAACGGCCGACGGTGCTCAACGTGAGCGACGACGCCCCCTGCCCCTCCAGTGAAACCCTGGGCTACGCCGCCCACCTGCTGGGCTGCAAACTGCCACCGCTACAGCGCTTCGCCGCCATCGCACCGGCCATGAGTCCGATGGCCCTGAGCTTCTGGGCCGACAACCGGCGCGTCAGCAACCGCCGGCTCTGCCAGGAGCTGGGCTACCGGCTGCGCTACCCCAGCTACCGCGAAGGCTTCGCCGCCAGCCTGGCGGAGGAGCGCGCCCTCAGCCCGCAGGCGGAGGACAGCGCTGCGGTGCCGGGCTGAACGGCAACCCCAGATCGTGCAGCGCCCGATCCCAATGCACGTCTACCCAGCCCTTCTGCAGCCCCACCACCAGACCCCAGCTGATGGCCGCCAGCAACAACCAGCGCAGCATGTCCGACCCCGCGAGCCCGGCCAACGCTAGGCCGGCTCCGCTGGCCATCGCCCTGGGGGATCCGGCCGGCATCGGCGGCGAGGTGGTGCTCAAGGCCCTGGCCGACTGGCCGGCAGACCAGCCCCAGCCGCTGCTGGTGGGCTGCCGCCGCTGGCTGGAGGCCAGCTATCAGCAGCTCCGCCATCGCACCAGCGACCCCCTGGCGGATCCGGCGGATCTGCAGCTGATCGATCAGCCGCTGCCGGCAGCGATCGCCCCCGGTGAGGCGGGTGCCGCCAGTGGCGACGCCAGTTTCCACTGGCTGAGCCAGGCGGTGGAGCTGGTGCAGAGCGGCCGCTGCCGGGCGTTGGTGACGGCCCCGATCGCCAAGCACGCCTGGCATGCGGCCGGCCATCGCTACCCGGGGCAGACGGAGCGCCTGGCGGAACTGGCGGGTGTGGCCGAAGCCGCCATGCTGTTCACCGCCCGCTCCCCCCGCGGCGGCTGGCGGCTGAACACCCTGCTGGCCACCACCCACATCCCCCTGGCGGCGGTGCCGGCGGCCCTCGCCGACGGGCAACGGCTGCAGCGGCGGCTGGACACGCTGCTGGCGTTCTGCCAGCGCTTCGCCAGCCGGCCGCGCCTGGCGGTGGCGGGCCTCAATCCCCATGCCGGTGAGGGGGGCCAGCTGGGCCGCGAAGAGCAGGACTGGCTGATCCCAGCCCTGGAGGCCTGGCGGGCACGGCATCCACAGGTAGACCTGATCGGCCCGCTACCGCCGGACACCTGCTGGCTGGAGGCCGGCCTGGCCTGGGCGGATGCCAGCCAGGCCGACCGTGCTGCCGATGGCTACCTGGCTCTGTATCACGACCAGGGCCTGATCCCGGTGAAGCTGCTGGCCTTTGATCAGGCGGTGAATACCAGCCTGGGGCTGCCGTTTCTACGCACGTCGCCCGATCACGGCACCGGCTTCGGCATCGCCGGCCAGGGTGTGGCCCGCAGCGCCAGCATGGCCGCCGCGATCACGTCAGCCCTGGAACTCAGCCGGGCTTGACGCGCATCAGCACCTGGCCGAATTCCACCGGAGTGCCGTTCTCCACCAGGATTTCCACCACCTCACCGCTCACCTCGGCCTCCAGCTCGTTCATTAGCTTCATGGCCTCGAGGATGCACACCGTCTGGCCGACGCTGATGCGACCGCCCAGCTCCACAAAGGCGGGATCACCGGGGGAGGGGGAGCGGTAGAAGGTGGCCACCATCGGCGCGGTGATCTCCACCAGATCGCCGCGGGCAGCGGCGGCCGGCGGCGGGGCCACCGAAGGCGTGGCGGGCAGGGGAGCGGCAGCGGCCACCGGAGCGGCGAGCGCCGGAGCGGCCTGCATCACCACCTGGGGCTGCGCGGCGGGCAGATTGCGCCGCAGCTCCAGGCGGAAATCATCACCCTCGAGCTTGAGCTCCTGGATGTCGCTGTCGCCGAGCAGGCTGATCAGCTCGCGCAGCTGCTGATGGTCGAGTTGCATGGCGATCAGTTCTCCCGGCCGAGGTAGCTATCGGTGCGGGTGTCGATCTTGATCTTCTCGCCGATCGAGAGGAACAGGGGCACCATCACCTGGGCACCGGTCTCCACGATGGCGGGCTTGGTGCCGCCAGTGGCGGTGTCGCCCTTCACGCCCGGATCGGTCTGGGTGATCTCGAGCACCACCGAGTTGGGCAGTTCCACTTCCAGGGGCTTGCCGTTCCAGTAGACGACGTTCACCTCCATGCCCTCCTTGAGGTACTTGCGCTGATCGCCGATCTGCTTGGCGGTCAGGCGGGTCTCCTCGTAGGAGGACATGTCCATGAAGATGAAGTCGTCGCCTTCCATGTAGGTGTGCTGGAGCACGGCCTTCTCCAGCTGGGCCTGGGGCATGGTCTCCCCGGCACGGAAGGTCTTCTCCACCACGTTGCCGCTCTGCACCGCCTTGAGCTTGGTGCGCACGAACGCCGAGCCCTTGCCGGGCTTCACATGCAGGAACTCAACGACGCGCCAGACCTGGCCATCGATCTCAATCGTTGTGCCGGTACGAAAGTCGTTGCTCGAGATCATTCCGGCAGAACGGTTCAGGCGGATTGTACGGCTGTGCCAGAGTCCGGGCAGAAACGAGGCTGCTGCATGGAACCGGCCCGCTCCGGCGCCCAGTCCAACCGGATGAACCGTCTGCTCACCCGGCTGCTGCTGGCGGCGGCGCTGGTGATCGGTCTGCTGGGAGCTCCGGCCCGCAGCCTGGCGGCCCTGCCCCCGGGCAATGCCGTGAAGGACCCCACGGCGATCCTGCGCAATGCGCTGCCGATCGATCAACCCGACCTGCAGGAGCTGCAGCACCGGCTCGAGAGCACCAGCGACGACCTCCGCGCCAAGCGCTGGACGGCCCTGACCGCCACCGCCCGCCGCAGCCAGACCCTGCTCAGCAGCCGCCGGCAGGCGATCCTCAACAGCCTGCCGGCGGACGACCAGACCCAGGCCAGCAGCCTGCTCGAAGCGCTGGACACGCAGATCCAGGCGGTGAGTGCCGCCACCGAGGTGAGCGATCGCGATGCCTTCCTGCAGGCGCGCCGGGAGGCCCTCAGCAGCATCGGCCAGCTGGAGGCCCTGCTGGTGGGCGACTTCCCCTTCGACATCCCCGCTGAATTCAGCGATCTGCCGCGCCTGCTGGGCCGCGCCACCGTGGAGATCGAAACCACCCAGGGCACCGTCACGGCCGTGGTGGACGGCTACAACGCACCGCTCACGGCCGGTGCCTTCGTGGATCTGGTGCAGAAGGGCTTCTACGACGGCCTGCCCTTCACCCGCGCCGAAGACTTCTACGTGCTGCAGACCGGCGATCCCAAGGGCCCGGAAACCGGCTACATCGACCCCAAAACCAAGCGCGAGCGCACGGTTCCCCTGGAGATCAAGGTGCCCGGCGAAGCCGAGCCCTTCTACAACGCCACCTTCGAGGACCTCGGCCAGTTCACCGCCCAGCCGGTGCTGCCCTTCGCCACCCTGGGCACCCTGGGCTGGGCCCACTCCGACGAAGCCCTGGACGATGGATCGTCGCAGTTCTTCTTCTTCCTCTATGAAGCGGAGCTCACCCCCGCCGGCCTGAACCTGGTGGATGGCCGCTACAGCGCCTTCGGCTACGTGGTGGATGGTTTCGATGTGCTGGAGGAGCTGGGCATCAGCGACGGCATCGTGAAGGCGCGGGTGATCGAGGGAGCCGAGAACCTCAAACCCCACGCCTGAAGGCAACCATGGCCGGGGCTGCTGGCAGCGCGGAAACCCTCGCCGATCTGGGGGAGTGGGAGCTGCTGCGGCGCCTGGCTGTCTTCGCTCCGCCCGGCCAGTTCGCCGATGACGCCGCCTTGCTGCAGGAGCGGGCCGACCGCCAGCTGGTGGTGAACACCGATGTGCTGGTGGAGGGCGTGCACTTCAGCGACGCCACCATGCCGGCCCAGGCGGTGGGCTGGCGGGCGGCGGCGGCCAATCTCTCCGATCTAGCGGCCATGGGCTGCACCGCCGTGGCAGGGCTCACGGTGGGCATGGTGGCGCCGGGCTGCACCCCCTGGGCCTGGGTGGAGGGGGTGTATCAGGGTCTGGAGCAGGCCCTGCAGCAGCACGGCGGCGTGTTGCTGGGGGGCGACTGCAGCAGCGGCCAGCAGCGGCTGCTGGCGATCACGGCCCTGGGCCATGTGCAGCCCCAGGCTGGGCCGATCCGCCGCAGCGATGGCCGCCCGGGCGACTGGCTGCTGAGCACGGGACCCCACGGGCTGAGCCGCCTGGGCCTGGCGCTGCTGCTGGAGCAGCTGGCGCCCGAGCAGCGACGCCAGCTGAGCCCGAACCTGCAGGACCGGGCGATCCCCGCCCACCAGCGCCCGCGCCCGCGGCTGGATGCGGTGGCAGCCCTGCACGCCAGCCAGCCGCAGGCGCAGCCCTGGCGCGTGGGTGGCACCGACAGCAGCGATGGCCTGGCGGCGGCGGTGGCGGGGATCGCCGCCGCCAGCGGTTGTGGCGCGGCGCTGCAACGCTCGGCGCTGCCGCTGGATCCGGAGCTCGGCGAGCTGGAGCAGGGGGAGCGCTGGTGCCTGAGCGGCGGTGAAGACTTCGAACTGATCCTGGCCCTGGACCCCAGCTGGGGGCAGGCCCTGCTGCAGGCCCTGCCCGGCAGCCGCCGCATCGGCACCCTGGTGACAGGGGCTGCCGGCGGCCTGCACTGGCAGGAGAACGGCGAACCCCTGGCTGCCGGCAGCGCCGGCTTCTGCCACTTCCAGTAAAAAAGCCGCCCCCCGGAGGGAGCGGCTGCGGGACACGATGGCTGCGCCGGGAGACCCCGGCCTGGGATCACTTCCAGTTCTTGGCCACGATCTCGGCGAGATCAACAACGCGCTGGCTGTAGCCCCACTCGTTGTCGTACCAGCAAACGATCTTGACCATGTTGCCGCCCATCACGAGGGTGAGGTCGGCGTCCACGATGGTGCTCTCATCGGTACCGGCGTGATCGCTCGACACCAGGGGCAGATCGCAGTACTTGATGATGCCCTTCATGCCGTTCTCGGAGGCGGCCTTCAGCACGGCGTTCACCTCTTCAGCCGAGGTGTCGCGGCTGGTCTCGAACACCATGTCGCACACCGACACGTTGGGAGTGGGCACGCGCAGGGCGATGCCGCTCAGCTTGCCCTTCACCTCGGGGTACACCAGGGCCACGGCCTTGGCGGCGCCGGTGCTGGTGGGCACGATGTTCACGGCGGCGGCGCGGGCGCGGCGCAGGTCGCGGTGGGCGGCGTCGAGGATGCGCTGGTCACCCGTGTAGCTGTGGGTGGTGGTCATCGTGCCCGTCACGATGCCGAAGGCCTGGTCGATCGTCTTGACGATCGGGGC
>JBJTHL010000062.1:0-6206 GCA_046094445.1 Vulcanococcus sp. | reverse complement strand
GCCTCGAGGAAGGTGTTGCGGTGCATCACCCCGAAGCGCACGAACTCGGCGTTCTCCAGGCCCGGGATCAGCCGCAGCACCCGTTTCTGCTCACCCCATTTGAGGTTGGTCTGGAAGCCCACCAGGTTCCAGAGGCGGCCGTCCTTGTCTTCCTGGCGCAGTTGCACCACCGCGTAGGCGCGGTTGGCGCGGCGCACGTCGCGGTCGTTCACATCGCCCCAGCGCCGATCCCACAGGCCGATCGGCTTGAGCGGGCCGTAGCGCATGGTGTCTTCGCCGCGGCGGGCCAGCTCCTCGATCGGCAGGCAGCCCTCGAAGAAGGTGGCGTTCTCCTGTTCGAAATCCTTGAGCTCGGCCTGCTCGGCCGCCAGCAGCGCCTCACGGAAGGCGAGGAACTGCTCCTTGCTCATCGGGCAGTTGATGTAGTCGGCGTCGCCCTTGTCGTAACGCGAGGCGCGGAAGGCCACCGAAAGGTCGATGCTCTCGCCCTCCACGATCGGGCTGGCGGCATCGAAGAAGTGGCAGTCGGCCCGGCCGGTGAAAGCGCGCAGCTGCTCCGCCAGGGGCTCACTGGTGAGCGGGCCGGTGGCCAGCACCGCGATCTCGCCGGGGCCGGGCAGGGCGGTGTGTTCGCGTCGCTCCACCGTCACCAGGGGGTGCTGCTCGAGGGCGGTGGTGAGGGCAGCGCTGTAGCGGCCCCGATCCACCGCCAGGGCGCCGCCGGCGGGCACGGCGTGCGCATCGGCGGTGCGGATCACCAGTGAACCCAGCCGGCGCAGTTCCTCCTGCAGCAGTCCTGCAGCCCGGTCGCTGCTGAGGGCTCCGAAGCTGTTGCTGCACACCAGCTCGGCGAACTCAGCGCTGTGGTGGGCCGGTGAGCGGCGCACCGGCCGCATTTCCACCAGTCGCACAGGCACCCCGGCCTGGGCGATCTGCCAGGCGGCTTCGGTGCCCGCCAGCCCGGCGCCGATCACCAGAACCGGCTGGAGGCCAGGGGCGTTGGTGGTGGTGTTGAGAGACGACAAACGAAACCGGCTTCTGGCCTGAAGCGTTCAGGCTAGAAGCCGGTTGTCGTGCGCTCGAGGCTGGTGACAGCCGACGCGATCAGCCGTTGGCGCGCTTGAGCATCAGCTGCAGCTGCCCAACGGCGGCACGGCCGATGTTGAACACGGCCCAGCCAGCGGCCAGGAGGATCGGGGTCAACACGAGCAGGAGCCGGGCGTCCATGGCGTTCTGATTGAGCGTGGCGGGATCCTACGGAGGAACGGCCGAAGCGCGGCGGTGGCGCCGCCAGTTGATCGATTTCGCAGCAATCGCCCACCGCTCCCAGCGCTGTGGCCTCGTCTGGGCCGCTCAGGCGGGCTGGAAGCCCGGATCGAGGGAACGGCCGGCATGGGCCATCGCCAGCTGCCGGTAGCGCCGCGCATGCTCCCGCTGCCCGCTGGCCGCCGCCTCACTCAGCTCGCGCTTCACCTGGGCCGGAGCCCCCATCACCAGGGCCCGCGCCGGCACATCCCGCGTCACCACCGATCCAGCGGCCACCAGGGCGCCTGCTCCCACCGTCACGCCGTTGAGCACGATGGCGCCGATGCCGATCAGGCAGCCGTCCTCGAGGGTGGCGCCATGCACCACGGCCCGGTGGCCGATGGTCACGTCGGCACCGATCGTTACCGGCTGGCCGGGATCGCCATGCAGCACGGCGCCGTCCTGCACGTTGCTGCCTTCGCCGATGCGGATCGGGCACACATCGCCGCGGGCCACGGCCGTGGGCCAGAGGCTGGCGCCGGCCGCCAGCTGCACATCGCCGATCAGCACCGCTGACGGGGCCACCCAGGCGTCCGGGTGCACACAGGGTTCAGGCCAGGGATGTTCAGGCATGACAGGGGCCGGGCCACAGCGGCGGAGGGCCCCACCATTGTTGGCCGGTTGGAGGGCGGCCCCCCTGGGTGATACGTTCACGTGGTGCCCAAGGGCACGCCCTGAGGACGGCCTACGGGCTGGACTCCGGAAGGGTCGCTAGCTCAGCGGTAGAGCACTCGGCTTTTAACCGATTGGTCCTGAGTTCGAATCTCAGGCGACCCATTTCCATCTTCGAGCATCCATCGGGATGGCGGCGCCAGAGTTGTGTGCCCACCCAACGGCTGCACCCCGTGACACCTGAACTGCAGCAGTGCTTGATGGTGCTGGCCCTGGCGATGGCACCGGTGGCGCTGCTCTGGTGGGCCTGGTTGCGCCTGCTGAATCCCTGAACCGATGCCGACCGGGGTGGCGAGCAACACCCCACGTGTCGTTACAAGGCTTTACAGTGATTTAATACTTCGCAAGGTTTTCCCCATGGCAGATTCCTCTTCCCGCTTCGGCTTCGTGGCCTTCGCTGAAACCTGGAACGGCCGTCTGGCCATGCTGGGTTTTGTGATCGGTCTGGCCACCGAGCTGCTCACCGGCCAGGGTGTTCTGGGCCAACTGGGCCTGGGTTGAGTCGCGTTCTCCCTCTCGCCGTTGCGCCATGACCAACTCCTCCCCCAACGACAAGTGGTTCCAGGACCGCGCTGCTGAGCAGATCCATCTCGATCAGCTCAAGCGCGTGGAGCGCTTCAACGGCCGCGCCGCGATGCTCGGCATCGTGATCGGCGTGATCGTGGAGGGCCGTACCGGCTTTGGGATCGCCCATCAGATCGGCCTGGACGCGTTGGTGAACGGCTACGCCGCCTGCCGCACGCAGTACCTGCCCTTCTGCTTCTGATCTGCGGATCGCCGCATCTCCCGATCGCAGAACGGATGGGTCCCATCCCTCGAACCGCCAGGGTGATGGCTGTCACCTTGGCGGTTTTTTGTGTGGCGCTGCGCTAGGCGACCTCGTCAGCAGGGCCGTCGGCGATCTCTGCGGCCAGAAGGTCCTGGGTCAGCAGCAGCAGGGAGATTCCCATGAGCGCCAGGGCCGTCCCCCGCTCAGCCGCAGGGCTCAGCTCCAGCAGCCGTGCGTTCTGCAGATGCTCGGGCCAGCTGAGATGCATGGCGATTCCCTGGATGCACTGATGATTGTGATTTGCTGCGCTGATGTCCGCGAGCTTTGTCGTAAGTCGAAACACTGACAACCCGCCAATCCCGGTAGCCCTTGTTACGACCGCTTGGTGTCATGCGGATACCATTTGCCCAGTGATCGACGGGATCTCCATGGGTAACGCCATTGAACTGAGTGTGAGCCAGCGGTTCGAATTAGAGCGCTTCACGCGGGCCATTGATGCCACGGCAGATCCGGACGCTCTGCGCAGCATCGCCAAGCAATTGCTCCAGGCTTGGCATACCCAGAAGGCCGCTACCAACTGGGTGATCAGCCAGCAGATGGGGCCGCCGCCAACACTGTGATCGCCTGAGCCTCCTGGCAGTTTGAAAGCCCTGGCCGCATTGTGTGCGGCCAGGGCTTAGTGCTGATCCCGTCATTCTGCAGGCTTCAGCCCGGCAGAATCACGCGGTCGATCACGTGCACCACGCCGTTATCGCACACGATATCGGCGTTCAACACCGTGGCGTTCTTCACTTCGAAGGGTTCGCTGCGGCGGATCTCTACAGGGGCTCCTTCCAGGCTATCCCAGGCGGGCTGCTGCACCAGCACCTCGCGCGAATGGGCACCCGCCAGCACGTGGTACTTGAGGATGCGGGCCAGTTGTGGTGGGTTGTCCACCAGGGTCTGCACCGTACCCGGAGGCAGGGCGGCGAAGGCGTCGTCCACTGGGGCGAACACCGTGAACGGGCCGGGGCCCTCCAGGGCGCCGCGCAAGCCGGCCGCATCCACGGCGGCCAGCAGGGTGTTGAAGGCGCCGGCGGCGGCAGCGGTTTCGAGAATCGTGGCCATAGGTTGCCTCAGCGGTAGTCCTGGGTCTGGATGTCGGAGAGGCGAGCTTCGGGCCGCAGGAAGCGGTCCATCTGCGCCTCGAAGAAGCGGCGGTTGGCCAGCAAGTGCTCAGGATCGGTGTCGTCGAGCGGATAAAGCAGCGCGCAGCGCAGGGCCTGAATCACGGCCGATGTCACGTTGTACATCGAGCGCTGGAAGGTGATTCCCAGCTGCACCAGCTCATCCTCTTCACCGCGGCGATGCTCGCGGTAGATCTCCTTCAGGTAGGGGGGAAGGAAATGCAGCATGTCCTGCATCAACAGCGTGGGCGGGATGCCGGCTGAACCCACCGGATACACATCGGCGTAGAGGATGCCGTAGTGGAAATCAGCCTGATTGGCCGGCACCTGGCCGGCCTGGGCGTTGTAGCTCTTGGTGCCCCGGAAGGGTGAGGTGCGATAGAACACTGCCTCCACATAGGGAAGAGCCGCCTCGTAGAGCCAGGTGAAACCCTCGCTTTTGGGGATGATCTCGTAGCACTCCTCGCCGATATACAGGTGGTGATAGATGGGGCGACCCGCCACTGCAAAGATGCCGTTCACCAGGAAATCCATGGCATCGGGAACGCCCTTGAAACCTCCTTCGTCGTAGATGTCGCTCATCTCGAAGAAGACCGGCGCCATGACCTCCCAGAACAGGCCCAGGTTGGCGGTGTAGGAGAGCTGACGCACCTGCTCCAGGAACATCTCCGGGAACAGCTTGTAGAGCCCGAGCATCAGCGGGTTCCCCCGGAAGTAGGCCTTGATCGCCCGATCGGCGTTGGCCTTGTAGGCGTCGCTCTCGAGGTAGTCGTTGAAGCGACCGCCCATGCCCTGATGCCAGAGCATGGCTTGCATGCAGGCCTCGGCGAACTCCATGTTCACCCGGTCGTGCCAGAGGTGATGCAGCAGCTTGGGCATGCGGCCCGTTTCACCGCGCTCCATGAACGCCAGCAGTTCTGGATGGGCCTTCTCGCCGCCACGCCAGATGCGCAGCTTCGATTGGTCACCGGCGTAGCTGTTAGGCAGATCCAGGTACTGCTTGGAGATGAAGTACTTGAAGGCCGGCAGCGGATTGAGGAACACCCGCTCAGCGATGTAGAGCAGATCGCGCCAATAGAAGTCCATCGGCACGGCATAGGCCTTGTAGATGCCGATGATCTGCTTGAGGTTCTCCGGGGTGTCGGGAAGCATCGAGCCGCCCGCCTCCAGCCGGTGGATCACCTCGGCGTAGCGGTGGGTGGAGGGGGGGATCAGGGGCGCCTTGGTGCGCTCCGGGGCGATGCTGGCGGTCATGCGGGGAGCTGCGAGGTGGTCGGAGATGGCGCCATGGCGATCACCGTGACGGCATCGCTGGAGCGCAGGGCCAAGGGGGCTGTTGCGGTTTCACTGAGACCGGTGAGCAGGGGTGGCCAGATGCCGCCCGCCACCACCAGGGCGGTGAGCAGCAGGGCCGGCACCCGCTCGGACCAACTGGTGCTGACCCAGTTGGCCTTGCTGTTGTCGAGACGGCCGAAGCCCACGCGGTTGAACAGCCGCACGGCGTAGACGGCCGTGAAACCGGAGGACAGCAGACACACCAGCGTGGGGATTGGGTAAGCCACCCAGCTGCCCTCAAACACCAGCAGCTCGGCCACAAAGCCGGCCTGTCCGGGCACCCCGGCTGCGGCCATCAGCGCCAGCAGCATCAGGCCCATGGTGAACGGCAAGCCCCGCTGCGCATTCAGAAGGCCCGACAGCTCGGGAATCTGAGCCGTACCTGTTTTGGTTTCCACCAGGCCCACCAGGCAGAACAGCAGGGCGATGATCAGGCCATGGGCCAGGATCTGGGCCATCACCCCCTGCAGGCTCAGGGGTGTGGCCGCCGCCAGGGCCAGCAGCAGGAAGCCCATGTGTCCCAGGGAGCTGTAGGCCACCAGACGACGCATGTCGAGCTGGGCGATGGCATTGAGGGCGCCATACAGGGCGCTCACCGCACCGATGGCGGCGATCCAGGCCGACCAGTCGCTCCAGGCGTCGGGCAGGAAGCCGATGCCGAAGCGCAGCAGGCCGTAGGCCCCGAGTTTCGAGACGGCACCGCTGAGCAGCATCGCCACCGGCGTGGGGGCCTGGCTGTAGGTGAGCGGTTGCCAGCCGTGCAGGGGCACCACCGGCAGCTTCAGGCCGAAGGCCAGCAGCACCAGCGCCAACAGGATGCGCTGCTGGTCGGGAGGGATCTGATGGCTGGCCAGGGAGGCAAAGCTGAAATCGAGCCCACCGGGGTTGAGCCAGCCGAAGGCCAGCACGGCGGTGAGCAGGGCGAAGCCCGACACCGCTCCGTAGATCAGGAAACGGAT
>JBJTHL010000061.1:0-21029 GCA_046094445.1 Vulcanococcus sp. | reverse complement strand
GTGCCGCCTGGGCGGTGAGTTGGGGCGACTGGGCCTCCTGAAGGGCGGCTGCGTCGCCGCGTTCGATGCGGTTGGCCAGGGCCCGCAATGGCTTGGCGAGCTCGAACAGCACCGCGAGGGCGGCTGAGGTGTTGAGGTCGTCGTCCATGGCGGCGGCGAAGCGCTGGCGGGCTTCGGCGAGGGGCGGAGCCAGGGCCGCGGGATCGCTGGCGCGCGCGGCTGGGGCGATAGCGGCGGGGGCGACCGCTGGCTCACCGGCGGGGGTGAGGCTGAGGGCGGCGTTCAGGCCTTTCCAGCCGGTGGCGGCGGCGTCGAGGGCTTCGGTGGTGAAGTCGAGCGGTTTGCGGTAGTGGGCCTGGAGGGTGAACAGGCGCAGGGTCATCGGGGTGACGCCGGAATCCAGCAGGGCGCGGATGGTGGTGAAGTTGCCGAGCGACTTGCTCATTTTCTGGCCGCCCACATTCACCATGCCGTTGTGCAGCCAATAGCGGGCCAGCTGCTTGCCGCTGGCGGCTTCCGATTGGGCGATCTCGTTCTCGTGGTGGGGGAACACCAGATCGGCGCCGCCGAGGTGGATGTCGATCGTGTCGCCCAGCTCCTCGCGCACCATGGCCGAGCACTCGATGTGCCAGCCGGGGCGGCCCGGCCCCCAGGGTGATTCCCAGCTGGGTTCGCCCGGTTTGCTGCCCTTCCAGAGGGCGAAATCGAACGGGTGCTGCTTGCGGGCCTCCTCGGCTGTGGCCACGCGGCCGGCGGCGTTGTCCTGCTGTTCGGCCAGGTCGCGGCCGGAGAGCTTGCCGTAGCCGGCGTGCTTCATCACGGCGAAGTACACATCGCCATCGGCGGAATAGGCGGCGCCCTTGGCCTCGAGGTCGGCGATCAGGGCGCGGATGGCATCGAGGCTGCGGGTGGCCCGCGGCATGCGATCGGCCGGCAGGATGTTGAGGCGGGCCATGTCGGCCACGAAGGCCTCGATGTTGCGCTCGCTCACCGCTTCCATCGAGCTGCCTTCGGCGGCGGCGCGGCCGAGGATCTTGTCGTCGATGTCGGTGTAGTTCTGCACGAAGGTCACCGTGTAGCCGCTCCAGATCAGGAAGCGGCGCAGCACATCCCAGGCGATGTAGCTGCGGGCATGGCCGAGGTGGCACAGGTCGTACACCGTGACCCCGCAGCAGTAGATGCTCGCCTTGCCGGCCTCGAGCGGCTGGAAGGTCTCGACGCGACGGCTGAGGGTGTTGGTGAGCTTGAGCGTCACGACGGGCTGGGGCTGGCCTGGCTGGATGGTGCCACAGCCCCTGAGCCCCCTCGCTTCAGAGCCGCACCTGCTCCAGGGCCAGCTGCTCGCGGACCAGGGCCACGGTGCTGCGCAGCCCTTCCGCCAAGGGGATCCGGGCCCGCCAGCCCAGCTGCGCCAGGCGGCTCACATCCAGCAGCTTCTTGGGGGTGCCATCGGGCTTGCTGCTGTCCCACTCCAGACGCCCCTGGAAGCCGGTGGCGGCCGCCACCGCCACCGCCAGCTCGCGGATGCTCAGATCCACGCCGGTGCCCACGTTCAGAAAGCCCAGGGGCTGGCCGGCGGCATCGCGCGGGGCGTCCGCGGTGGCGGGATCCCAGTGCTCCAGGGCGAACACGCAGGCGTCGCCGAGGTCATCCACGTGCAGGAATTCCCGCAGGGGGGAGCCGGTGCCCCAGCAGGTCACGCTGCTGTCGCCACGCTCGGCCGCCTCATGGAACCGGCGGATCAGGGCCGGCAGCACATGGCTGTTTTCCGGGTGGTAGTTGTCGCCCGGGCCATAGAGGTTGGTGGGCATCAGGCTGATGGCATCAAAGCCGTGCTGTTGCCGCAGGGCCTCCCCCAGCTTGATGCCGCTGATCTTGGCTAGGGCATACCAGGCGTTGGTGGGCTCCAGGGGGCCCGTGAGCAGCGCTTCCTCCCGGATCGGCTGCTCGGCGAATTTGGGATAAATGCAGCTGCTGCCCAGAAACAGCAGGCGCTTCACCCCGGAGCGCCAGGCGGTTTCGATCACATGGGTCTGGATCTTGAGGTTGTCGAGCAGGAAATCCGCTGGGTAGGTGGCATTGGCATAGATCCCGCCCACCTTCGCGGCGGCCAGCACCACCACCGATGGCTGATGCACCTTGAACCAGGCTTCCACGGCGCTGCGGTCCAGTAGATCCAGTTCGCTGCGGTTTGCCGTCAGTAACGCGCCGCCGGCTGCGACCGATCCATAGCCCGCCCTTTGCAGAGCACGCAGGATCGCACTTCCAGCCATACCGCGATGACCGGCCACAAAAATCCGGTCGGCCGGTGTGATCAGGTGTGCTGCAGAAGCGCTCATTCGTGACTCCCCACCACGTTGAACCCTTCGCGGCGCAAGGTGGCTTCCTTGGCCGCTTCCTGACGGTCATGGTCCACCATCTCCGTCACCAGTTCTTCCAGGGTTGTGGTGGGTGTCCAGCCGAGTTTGGCGTGCGCCTTGGTTGGATCGCCCAGCAGGGTGTCCACTTCTGCAGGGCGGAAGTAGCGTGGGTCGATGCGCACCACCACAGCTCCAGTATCAGTGCGACGGCCGGTTTCCTTCACGCCGCTGCCCTCCCAGGTGATGGCGCCCCAGCCCAGGGCAGAAGCGCTGAGTTCGATGAAGCGACGCACACTCTCCTGGCGGCCGGTGGCGATCACGAAGTCCTCCGGTGAATTCTGCTGGAGCATGCGCCACTGCATCTCCACGTAGTCACGGGCGTGGCCCCAGTCGCGCAGGGAATCGAGGTTGCCCATGTAGAGGCAGTCGTCGAGCCCGGCATCGATGCGGGCCAGGCCGCGGGTGATCTTGCGGGTCACGAAGGTCTCGCCACGCCGTGGAGATTCATGGTTGAACAAAATGCCATTGCAGGCGTACATGCCGTATGACTCGCGGTAATTTACTGTGATCCAGTAGGCGTATAACTTGGCCACCCCGTAGGGGCTGCGTGGGTAAAATGGTGTGGTTTCTTTCTGAGGAATCTCTTGAACCAGGCCATAGAGCTCTGATGTGGAGGCCTGATAGATGCGTGTTTTGTGGGTCAGCCCTAGCATTCGCACCGCTTCCAGGATGCGGAGAGTGCCCAATGCATCGCTGTTAGCCGTGTATTCCGGTGCCTCGAAGCTCACGGCTACATGACTCTGGGCGCCGAGGTTGTATATCTCATCGGGTTGCACCTGTTCGATGATGCGGATCAGGTTGGTGCTGTCCGTGAGGTCCCCGTAGTGCAGCGCCAGCCGCGGATCGCTCTCGTGGGGATCCTGATACAGGTGATCGATTCGCGTGGTGTTGAAGCTGCTGGCGCGCCGTTTGATGCCATGCACCACATAGCCTTTCTCTAGCAGCAGTTCCGCCAGATACGAACCGTCCTGCCCTGTGATGCCGGTGATCAGGGCAGAGCGAGCTGAACTGGCCATCAATCCATCTTCCGATACGGGCACCCTAGATCCAGACTCCTTGGCAGGCCAAGTTGGCCTGATTCCGTGGGATGTCCTATTTCGCCTCCATCCAGTTGACGCCCACCCCCGTTTCCACCATCAGGGGCACGGTGAGGGGGAGGGCGTTTTCCATCGTGTTGCGGGTGAGCTCGAGCACCGACTGCACCGCCTCAGGCGCCGCCTCCAGCACCAGTTCGTCGTGCACCTGCAGCAGCATCCGTGCCGGCAGCCCGCTGGCCGCCAGCCTGTGATGCAGCTGCACCATCGCCAGCTTGATGATGTCGGCACTGGAGCCCTGGATCGGTGCGTTGGCGGCCGCCCGCAGCTGCTGGGCTTCCATGCCCCCCCGGCGCGCCACCTCCAGATCGATCTCCAGCGGGTCCTTCCCCAGCAGACGTCCAAGGCCTGAGGGATCAAACGCAAAGGGCCGGCGGCGGCCCAGGATCGTTTCCACGTAGCCCCGCGAGAGCGCCAGCCGTTCCTGCAGCTCCAGGAAGGCGAACACCTTCGGGTAGCGCTGCTTGTAGCGGCTCAGGAAGTCCTTGGCCACGGCCTGGCTCACGCCGGTTTCGCGCGCGAAGCGCTGCGCACCCATGCCGTAGATCACCCCGAAGTTGATCGTTTTGCCCAGCCGACGCTCGTCGGCACTCACCTCGTCCTTTTCCAGCAGCAGCCGTGCGGTGAGGGCGTGCACGTCGTCGCCGTTGCGGTAGGCCTCCACCAGCACCTCCTCACCGCTCAGGTGGGCCAGGATGCGCAGCTCGATCTGCGAGTAATCGGCGCTGATCAGCTGCCAGCCCGCCTCCGGCAGGAAGGCCTTGCGGATCCGCCGCGAGAACTCCGTGCGCACGGGGATGTTCTGCAGGTTGGGGTTGCTGCTCGACAGCCGCCCGGTGGCCGTCACCGCCTGATTGAAATCCGTGTGCACGCGGCCGGTTTCCGGCTCCATCAGCGCCGGCAGCGCATCCACATAGGTGCTCTTGAGCTTGCTCAGCGTGCGGTGCTCCAGCACCAGCGGCACCACCGGATGGGCGTCCTCCAGCTTCTCGAGCACGGCGGCATCGGTGCTCCAGCCGGTTTTGGTACGGCGCGATTTCTTGCGATCCAGGCCCAGCGTGTCGAACAGCAGCTCCCCCAGCTGCTTGGGAGACGCCAGGTTGAACTCCGTGCCAGCGGCAGCCTTGGCTTCCGCGTCCAGACGCTCCAGGGTCTGCGCCAGCTCCTGGCTGAGGCTGCCCAGATAGGCCGTATCGATGCGGATCCCGGTGGCCTCCATCTGCGCCAGCACCGGCTCCAGCGGCAGTTCCACCTGATCGAGCAGCTGCGGCAGCTGCGGCCCGAGGGCCTCCAATTGCCCCCGCAGCAGCGGCGTGAGCCTGCGGGTCACATGCACGTCCATGCCGCAGTACAGCGCCGCCGCCTCGATCGACACCGAGGAAAAATCCTCCCCCTTCCCCACCAGCTCGCCGTAGCTGGTGGTCAGAAAGCCGAAGTTGCGCTGCGCCAGCAGCTCCAGCCCATGCTTGGCATTGGCGTCCCGCAGGTAGTCCGCCAGCAGCGTGTCCATCACCACCCCCTCCAGGGCCAGGCCGTGCCGCAGCAGGATCAGCCGGTCGTACTTGGCGTTCTGCAGGGTTTTCGGATGCTGCGGGCTGGCCAGCCAGGGGGCCAGGGCGTTGAGCACCTGATCCAGTGGCAGTTGGGGCGGGGCCGGGGTCAGCAGATCACCGTTGCCTCCCTCCCCTCGCCGGCGATGGCCGATCGGGATGTAGGCCAGATCCGCTGGCTCATCGCCCCAGCACAGGCCGATGCCAACAAGCTCAGCCTGGAAGGGATTGAGGGCAGTGGTTTCCGTGTCGAGTGCAATCGGAGCGCTGATGGTGCTGGCGGTTGCCGCCTGCAACCGTGATCGAAGGGCTTCCAGCGCCTCTGGGGTGTTGATGATCTGCGGCTGCAGTTCTGGCGCGATTGAGCTGGGGGTGAGCTCGGGAGTGGGGGAGGCTGTGGGATTGCTGACTGAGGGGTGTGGGGCGTTGGCTGGGGTGCTCTCCTGTGTTGGATATCCGTGGATATCCCGTTGCGGAGAGGCCCGCCGAGTGCCACCCTCCCCCTCCGCGTCCCCATCCACTCCACTGGCATCGTTCCTCCCCAGCGCAGGCGGTTCCAGGGAGAAGATCTCGGCGAAGGTCGGTACCTGGCGGCGCAGGCTGAACAGTTCCAGCTCCTCAAGGCCCTCGGCCAAGGCGGTGCTGTTCACGCTGCCCAGCTCCAGGCGGGGTTCGCTGGGGAGGGGGATGTCCACCAGGATCTCGGCCAGCATCCGCGAGCGATAGGCGTTGTCCCGGTCGGCGGCGAGCTTGCCCACGAGCGCCCCCTTCAGCACACCCTTGGGATCCTTGGCCTTGGGGCCGGCGGCCTGCAGTTGGTCGAGGGCGGCGTAGATGCCATCGAGATTGGTGTGGGCCTCCAGCAGGGCGATGGCGGTCTTCGGCCCCACCCCCTTCACGCCGGGGATGTTGTCGGAGGTGTCGCCGGTGAGGGCCTTCAGGTCCACCACCTCCTCCGGTGTGACGCCAAGCTTGGCGATCACCCCCTCGCGGCGCATGTCCACCGGACCGCTGGATTTGGCGTAGGGGCCGCCGCCCATGTACAGCACGGCGATATCGCGCTGGTCGTCCACCAGCTGAAACAGGTCGCGATCACCGGAGAGGATGCGCACCCGCCAGCCGCTGTTGGCGGCGCGGTTGGCCAGTGTGCCGAGCACGTCGTCGGCTTCGTAGCCCGGGGCCATGCACAGCGGGATGTCGAGTCCCTCCACCAGCAGCCGCTGGAGGTTGGCCAGGTCCTGGAAGAAGTGCTCCGGCGCCTCGTCGCGGTGGGCCTTGTAGGCCTCATCGGCCTCGTGGCGGAAGGTGGGTTCGGCCGTGTCGAAGGCCACCACCAACCCCTGCGGTGCCAGGCCTTTGCAGTGGTCGAGCAGGGCCTTGAGGAAGCCGTAGGTCACGGAGGTGGGCACCCCATCGCGGGTGCTGAGCCCCCCCTCACCGCCCTTGCTGAAGGCATAGAAGCTGCGGAAGGCCAGCGAGTGGCCGTCGATCAGCAGCAGCAGCGGTTTCTGAACGTCTTGTTGCGCCGCCGCCACGCTTTCTCCCTTGCCGAGTTCGGCCCAGCCTGCCAGAGCTGGGGCGGGGGCCGCGACAGCCGAGGATGGGGCCATGGATCTGGCCGGCAGCGCCTGTTTCAGCCCCTGTGGTGGCTATCGCTGGTGGCTGGAGCGCCGCTGGGATCCGCAGGCGCCGCCGTTGCTGTTCATCGGCCTGAACCCCTCCCGCGCCGATGGTCAGCGCGACGACCCCACCCTGCGGCGGCTGCAGGCCTTGGCACGCAGTTGGGGGTATGGGCGCCTGGAGGTTCTCAATCTGTTCGCGCGGATTGCCGCCAGTCCGGCGGTGTTGCGGCGCTGTAGCGATCCCGTTGGCGTCGAGAACGATCACTGGCTGGAGCAGCGCTTGCGCCTGTTGCCGGCGGTTGGAGCGCTGTGGTTGGGGTGGGGCAACGGCGGCAGCTGGCGGGGCCGTGACCGCGCGGTGCTGGAGCGGCTTGCCCCTCTGGCGCTTCCACAGTTGGTGATCGGCCTCACCGCGCAACGTCAACCCCGCCATCCGTTGTATGCCCGGGGGGATGCGCAGCCGCAGCTGTTGCAGCAGCCTGGGGTGCCGTTGCGTGTTGCCACGCCCTGCTGATGGCTCGGACCCCCAGTCGTTTTGCGATCCATCTGCTGCTGGCGGGCGGCCATGTGCAGGTGATTCACTTTGCCAGCCTCGATGCCTTCCAGCAGTGGTACGGCACGGTGCTGAACAGCGGCCCGGCCGATGCCTTCATCACCGTGCCCATCAGCGATCTGCCCGGCGAATACCTGGTGATTCGACCCAGCGCCCTGCATGGCATCCGGGTGGAGCCGGTGTATGGCGCCCTCGACGACGAGCTCTGATGCCGGGGTGTGGGGCAGCAAGCTGACGTTGGCCTGTGTGTTGGTGCTGCCCCTTGAATCGCGTGGAGCTGATCTGGGGCGAAGCGTTCTTTGCCGGGGCGCTGGCCCAGTTGCTCGCTCGGCTGAGTGGGTTGCCGTCGGTGGTGTTGCTGCTGGGGGTGGGGCTGCTGATCGGTCGTGCCGGGTTCGATCTGGTGCAGCCGGAGCTGCTGGGCCGTGGGCTCGAGCCGCTGGTGGGTTTGCTGGTGGGTCTGGTGCTGTTTGATGGCGGCCTCAACCTGCGCCTCGCCGGCCGCGACCTGCAGCGCACCGTGATCCAGATCGTGCTGGTACGCAGTGTTCTCGGCCTGCTCGGCGGGGCCTGGCTGTCGCATCAGCTGGCCGGGTTGCCCTGGCCGCTGGCCTGGGTGTTCGGGGCCATCGCCCTGGCCACCGGGCCCACGGTGGTGTCGCCGATGGTGCAGCAGATGCGCTTGTCTGCCGCCCTGGGCCAGGTGCTGGAGGCTGAGGGGGTGATCCTTGAGCCCGCTGGAGCGGTGCTGGCGTTGTTGCTGTTGCAGCTGGCCCTGGGCGATCTGGCCAGTTGGGGTGATGTGGTGCTGCTGCTGGCGCTGCGCCTGGGCGGTGGGGTGCTGATCGGTGGGCTGGGGGGCTGGCTGCTGGGCAAGCTGCTGCGGCGCTTGCCCAGTGATGCCGGCGATGCCCTGCGGCTTCAGCTGACGCTGGGTGTGCTGTTTCTGCTGGTGAGTGCCGCTCAGGCGTTGTTGCCGGAGGCGGGGCTGCCGGCGGCGGTGGCGGCCGGTGTGGTGGTGGGGCTGCTGTTGGATGAGCAGGCCCGCCAGCTCGATGCCTTGATCAGCCAGCTGGCGCAGCTGGCGATCACCGTGCTGTTCCCACTGTTGGCGGCCGATCTCTCCTGGAGCGAGCTCAGCCCGCTGGGTTGGGGCGGTGTGGCCTGTGTGCTGGCGCTGATGCTGTACCGCTGGTTGGTGATCCAGCTGGGTGGTGTGGGTCTGGCATCGCTGGCCTGGCGCGACAAGCTGATGCTCAGCTGGATCGCACCCCGCGGGATCGTGACCGCTGCGGTGGCCAGCCTGTTCGCCCTGGAGCTCGACGCTGCGGGCATCGCCGGCGCCGGCGCCCTGAAGGGGCTGGTGTTCCTCACGATCCTGCTCACCGTGGGCATCCAGGGGTTCACGGCCCCCTGGCTGGCGGCCCGGCTGGGGCTGGTGGAGGCTGGTGCGCTCAAGCCGGAGGCGGAGCCGGAGCCTCCAGGGCGCGACTGATGCGCTCACGGGCCTCGCCACTGGCTTGCAGCAGCAGCCAGGTGGTGAGGAGATCAGGACCTTGGAGGCTGCCCAGCAGGGCCGCCCGCAGGCTCTTCATCAGCACGCCCTTCTTCACGCGGGCGGCGGCCACCGCCTCGCCCAGCAGAGCCTGGGCTGCCTCGGCATGGAGCGCACCCTCGGGCAGACGTTCCAGCAGTGCGGCGAGGGCAGCCCTGGCGCCATCGCTGGCCAGCTGCTGCTGGGCGGCCTCATTGAGCGCGGGCCTCTCGAAGAAGGGCCTGGCCTGCTCGATGCCGTCCTGGAGGGTGGTGAGTGAAGGGCCCAGCAGAGCGCAGAGCTCCTGGAGCCAGGTTTGGCGGGCGTCGAGGGAGGCTTCGCCGCCGTGATCCCCGTCCTGAGCCCCGCGTTGATCCCAGCCCTGGGCGGCCCAGAGGGGCTGCAGATCGGCCAGCAGCTGGCTGGGGCTGCGTTCATGCAGCACCTGGCTGTTCAGCCAGTTGAGCTTGTCCCAGTCGAAGCGTGCCCCGGCCTTGTTGACGCGCTCGAAGTCGAACACGGCGGCCGCGTCCGCCAGCGAAAAGCGCTCCCCCATCCCCTCCGTTGGCGACCAGCCCAGCAGGGTCATGTAGTTGGCCAGAGCCTCTGCGGTGTAGCCCATGGCGCGGAAGTCGTTCACCGAGGTGACGCCATCGCGTTTGGAGAGTTTGCGGCCCTCCTGGTTGAGGATCAGCGGTGTGTGCGCGAACACCGGTGCCGGGGCGCCGAGGGCCTCGTAGAGCAGCAACTGCTTGGCCGTGTTAGCGATGTGGTCTTCACCGCGGATCACGTGGCTGATGGCCATGGCGGCGTCGTCCACCACCACCACCAGGTTGTAGAGGGGATCGCCGATCTGGTCGGCCGGGGCGCGTCGGGCGATCACCATGTCACCACCGAGATCGGCGCCGCTCCAGCGCATGGCCCCGCGCACCAGGTCGGTCCAGGTGATCACCGCGTCGTCGTCGATGCGGAAGCGGATGGTGGCTTCGCGACCTTCAGCGATATAGGCCTGCTCCTGTTCGGGACTGAGCTGGCGGTGGCGGTTGTCGTAACGGGGGGCACGGTTCTCGGCGGCCTGCCGCTCGCGCATCTCGGTGAGCTCGGCCTCGCTGGCGTAGCAGCGATACGCCCTGCCGTTATCGAGCAGCTGCTGGATCGCCGCGCGGTGCTCTGCGATCCGTTCGCTCTGGATCACGGGCTCGCCATCCCAGTTGAGGCCCAACCACTGCAGGCCCTCCAGGATGTTGGCGGTGAATTCGGCTTTGCTGCGTTCCTTGTCGGTGTCTTCGATGCGCAGCAGAAACTGACCACCCTGCCGGCGGGCATACAGCCAGTTGAACACGGCAGTGCGAGCTGTGCCGATGTGGAGAGTGCCGGTGGGGCTGGGGGCGAGACGCACACGCACCGCAGCTGCCACCGGCCTGATCTCCTTCGGGTTTGAAACGGGACTGACGGGGCTCGAACCCGCAACTTCCGCCGTGACAGGGCGGTGCTCTAACCGATTGAACTACAGTCCCTTGAGTGCCAGATGGCCCTCCCAGACTCGGCTATGCGCCTCATCCGCGCCGCTTCGGCGTCCTCAAAAGTATCCGTTGTCGCGGTGCCCTTCGTCAACGCCCTGCCGAGATCAATCCTGGAGCAGGGGTCGGCAATGCCCATCGGCCACAAAAAAGCCCGCCATGGGGCGGGCTGGTCAGGGCACAACCCCAACAGGGTGAGCAGCGTTGAGGCGCAAGGAAAGGTTGAGGCGCAGTGGTAAGGATTAAGGCCTGAAACCGGCTGGTTCAATCAGGCGAACCTGGTTGCCACGGGCCGTGAATTCACGACCTTGATCGCTCTGCACCACAACGCGACCTCCGGATTTCACGCGGATCACCCGAGCACGAACCCAGCCAAGGGCTGCAGATTCGAGAACCTTCACCACATCGCCGGGCTGTAGATCCAACTCCATGTCCGGAACTGAGAGACTGCAAGCGGGGAACATCGAACGCGCCGTGGAGGACTTGAACCCCCGACATCAGGTTTTGGAGACCTGCGTTCTACCAACTGAACTAACGGCGCAGGGCCGATGTTCCCCAAACGAGAAACCCGCTGGAGCGGGTTTCTCGGCAGACCGGACTGAGGGTACCGGTCTGCAGGTATTGAGGGGTTAAGGCCTCAGCGGTCGAAGCGCTGCTTGACACGGGTGGCTTTGCCCACCCGATCGCGCAGATAGAAGAGCTTCGCCCGACGCACCTTACCGCGTCGCTCCACCGAGATGGAAGCAACCTGGGGGCTGTGAAGCATGAACACACGTTCCACGCCGATGCCCTGGAAAATGCGGCGCACCGTGATGGTCTCGTTGAGACCGCCATGGCGCTTGGCAATCACCACACCCTCGTAGGGCTGCACGCGCTCCTTGTTGCCCTCGGTGATGCGCACACCCACGCGAACGGTGTCGCCCACGTAGATCTGGGGCAGTTCCTTGGCCTGCTTGGCGAGCTGCTCGTCCTCGAAGGCGCGAATCAGCTCGCTGGCGCTCAGCTTGCCGGTGCTCACGGCGGCAGGCTTTTCAGCCACGGCCACAGGGGCGTTTTCGGTCGCGGCGGTCTCGACAGCGGCGGCGCCGGTCTCGATCGAGCTGTCCTCTTGATTGATGTCCTTGGAATCCGCTGCCATCCCAGCTCCGAAAAAAACGCCTGGCCAAACAACAAGTGTACCGGCTCAGGGTGCCGGCGGGCTGACGGGCCGGCTCAAGAGCCAGCGCTGGCTGAGCATCAACGCACCGCTCACCAGCATCCACAGCAGCCCGAGCCCGTTCAGCGCCACGTAGATCGGCTCAGCGGTGGGGCCCAGCCATTCGCCTTCGTGCAGCACCATCAGCCAATGCACCTGGTCGCGGCTGAGGCCGCCCCAGTCCTTGAGCAGGCGGTAGGCCATGCCGCTGGTGACCGTGACCAGCAGCGGTGCCAGCACCACCGGCGCCAGGGCCCCATGCCAGCGCCGCAGCGTCAGCAGCAGCTGGGTGCGCGGGCGGACGGGCCTGGGCGATGCCGACGGGTGCTCCATGGTGCGCGGGTGCCGGAGGGGAGGGGCGCTGAGGCAGAGCTCGGCTTCAGGTTCTAACTTGAAATCACGCATGGATCTCAGCGGCCAGGTCGGTGCTGATCCACTCCATCCGCCAGCCTGAGGCCACCCCATGAACCTGTTCGCTGACCTGCTGGCCGCCTCCAAAAAGCCCGAGGCCCCGGTGCAGCCCCTTGTCACCCAGACCGGCCCGCGCATTCAGAAGAGCCGTCGCGGCGTGGAGGTGAAGAGCGCCCGCGAGATCGAAACCATGCGCCAGGCCAGCCGCATCGTGGCCACGGTGCTGCGTGAGGTGATCGCGATCGCCGCCCCCGGCATGACCACCGGCGACCTCGATGCCCACGCCGAGAAACGGATCCGTGAGATGGGCGCGGTGCCCAGCTTCAAGGGCTATCACGGCTTCCCGGCCAGCATCTGCGCCTCGATCAACAACGAGGTGGTGCACGGCATCCCCAGCGGCAAGCGTGTGATCAAGGCCGGCGATCTGGTGAAGATCGATACCGGCGCCTACTTCGACGGCTACCACGGCGACAGCTGCATCACCCTCTGCGTGGGCGAGGGTGTGCCGGAGGAAGCCCGCACCCTGGCGCGGGTGGCTCAGGAATCGCTGATGAAGGGCCTGGCCACGATCAAGGCCGGCAGCACCCTGTTCGAGCTGGCCGGCGCCGTGCAGGATCACGTGGAAGCCCACGGCTTCGCCGTGGTGGAGGACTACACGGGCCATGGCGTGGGCCGCAACCTGCACGAGGAACCCTCGGTGTTCAACTACCGCACCCGCGAGCTGCCCAACATGAAGCTGCGGGCCGGCATGACACTGGCGGTGGAGCCCATCCTTAACGCCGGCAGCAAGGCCTGCCGGACTCTGCGCGACCGCTGGACCGTGGTGACCGTGGATGGCAGCCTCTCGGCCCAGTGGGAGCACACCATCGCCGTGACCAGCGATGGTTGCGAGATCCTCACCGACCGCGACTTCTAGGCCGATCCGGCTTCAGGCGCCCCGACTCACCAGCTGGAAGTAGGCCCAACGGCTGAGGGTGGCCACGGGCATCAACACGTAGGTGAGCGGGTTGGGGGTCACGATCACCAGGCTGCAGTTCCAGCTCGCCTGGCGCAGGATTTCGCGGGCGACGAACCCTGCGCTCATCACCCCGATCGGGTTGAGTGCCGAGCGGAAGGGTCCCAGCACCAGCCGGCGGATCCGCAGATGGGCGCCAGCCAGGTCCAGGCTGCGCAAGCTCAGCAGTTGCCCCTGCAAGCGTTTGCTGATCTCGTAGAGCGGGCTCACGGCAGCCTGGATCTCGGCCTCCGAGGTGTTCATCCACAGCTCCCGTGCCGGCCGTTCGGCCCCATCAGCGGCCGCCAGCTCGGCGAACAGCTCCAGCAGGCGCCAGCTGCTGAGGGCGTTCACCTCCAGCGATCGCTGCACAGCCGCCGCATCCCTTGCCCCGTGCACGTTCACGCCATGGTTCAGCACCAGCAGGTCCACCTCCGCCAGCAGGGGGCGCAGGGCCTGCTCCTGGCCGCACTGCCAGCTCACCTGGCGCAGGGGGATCGGCTGGCCGTTGCGGTCGTCTAGGCGGATGGGCTGATCACGGCTGCTCAGGGCGATCAGCCGAGCCCCCTGGTGGTGCAGCTCCTGCAGCAGTGCCAGGCCCAGGCTGCCGCCGGCCCCGCTCACCGCCACGGTGCGTCCGCTGTAGGGCTGTTGGGGCATGGGTGATGGCGCAAGGCGTTGCTGTGGTCCATCCTCGGGGGAGCTGATGTCCCGGCTTGGATGTCGCAGGCACGTGTGGTCCTGTTCGCTCCCTACTGCCAGGGCCTCACCCGGCAGCAGGATCTGGAGCACGCCCTGGAGCTGCTCAGTGCCGGTGGCGTGGATGGTCAGCGTGCGCTCCGCCCGGCGGGATCGCGGCCGTTTCAGCTGCAGTGGCAGGTGGGCGCCTCGCCCCTGGAACCGGCGCAGGTGATGCTGCGGGTCGCTGCGGCGCCTGAAGGCTCTGGCGCCGAGTACAGCTTTGAGCTGCCCACCCACCGCCTGGTGCTGTGGTTGATGGATGCGCTGGCGGCGGCGCCCCCTGGGGGCGCGTTGGATCTGCCCGAGAGCTTCTGGTGCTGGTTGATTCTTGGACTCACCCCTGCGGCTGAAGCGCCGTAGATTCCCCCGATCAGTTCCGGGTGCATGGGCCAGGCCAGCGCGTTCCCCGTCCCTGCCGCCACGGCTGAGGGCCCCTCGTCGGCCCTGTTGATCGGCTCCTGCCAGCCCTTCAGCGGGAAGTCGGCCGTGGTGCTCGGTCTCGGGCGCCTGTTGCTGCAGCAGGGTTTGGCGGTGCGTTTCGGCAAACCGCTCGCCGGTTCACCCGATCCCGATGCCGACCCCGATGCCGATGGAGGCAGCGGTCTGATCGACGGCGACGTGCGCTTCGTGGGCCGCAGCCTGGGCCTGGCCGACCAGCAGTTGATTCCCGCGGTCCAGGCCCATGGTCTGGACCGCTCCCGCGAGCGGTTGCTGGCTGGCGATCTCGAGGCCGGTTCAGGTCTGGATGCCCTGCTCCACACGCTCCAGACCCTGCCCGCAGGCCTCACCCTGCTGGAGGCCGCAGGCAGCCTGAACGAGGGCTTGCTCTATGGCCTCAGCCTGCCCCAGCTCGCCCGTTCCCTGCAGGCTCCGGTGGTGCTCGTGCATCCCTGGGAGAGTTGCGACAGCGCTGAACCGCTGCTGCAGGCCCGTGACCAGTTGGGCGCTCTGCTCGCCGGGGTGGTCCTCAATGGCGTTCCGCCGGACGAGGTGGCGGCCCTGAAAGCAGAGGTGGCGCCGGCGCTGGAGCGGCTCGGGGTACCGGTCCTGGGGGTGATGCCTCGTTCGCCGCTGCTGCGCAGCGTGACCGTGGAGGAGCTCTCCCGGCGGCTCGATGCCCAGGTGCTGTGCTGCCGCGACCGCCTGGATCTGCTGGTGGAGACCCTCTCGATCGGCGCCATGAACGTGAACTCCGCGATGGAGTTCTTCCGCCGCCGCCGCAATATGGCAGTGGTAACGGGAGCGGATCGCACCGATATCCAGCTGGCGGCCCTGGAGGCCTCCACGCAGTGCCTGATCCTCACCGGGGTGGGCGACCCGCTGCCCCAGCTGATCAACCGAGCCGAGGAGCTGGAGGTGCCGCTGCTGAAGGTGGAGCACGACACCCTCACGACCGTGGAGGTGATCGAACGCACCTTCGGTCATGTGCGTCTGCAGGAATCGGTGAAGGCCACCTACGCCTTCCGGCTGGTGGAGGAACATTGCGATTTCGCCCCCTTGTTCCGCCGTTTGTGCTTGCCGGTTCCAGCCTGAACACTGCTAACTTCGGCATGTCAGCAGGCGGCGAGCGTTGACCAGGTCCCTCGATCTTCCAACCCTCGACCGGATTGACACCCTGGCCCAGGAACTGGCCATGCTGCAGGACCGCAGCAAACGCCGGATTGCCATCCTGGGAAGCCGCCATGTGCCGGTGGTGTCCGTGCACCTGGTGGAACTGGTCGCTCGCTCGCTGGCCCAGGAGGGCCACAGCCTGATCACCTCCGGAGCCCAGGGGGTCAATTCCGCCGTGATCCGCAGTGTGCTGGATGTGGATCCTGCCAAGCTCACGGTGCTGTTGCCCCAGAGCCTCGATCGCCAGCCCAGCGAATCCCGCGATCAGCTTGAGCGCGTGCTTCACCTCGTGGAGAAGCCCGAGCACGATGAACTGCCGCTGCCGATGGCCAGCAGCCTCTGCAATCAAGAGATCATCAGCCGCTGCGATCAGCTGATCTGTTACGCCTTTCACGACAGCGAAACATTGCTGGCCAGCTGCCGCAGTGCTGAAGACATGGGCAAGGTGGTCAGCCTGATGTTCTTCGACTGAACGCGAGACCTCGGCCCGGCTGTTTTGGCGAGGCCATGTCAGGGCAAGGCTGAATCCCTCGCATCACCCTGCTCAGCTTGCACTGGCCAGGACGGCCTTGATGCCCTCCAGGTACAAGATGCCGGTGCAGGTGATGGCGCCTGCCCAGCACAGCGACCGGAGCGGCGGTTGGTTGGCCACGTAAGCACCGATGTAGGCCAGGCGCAGGCCCGGGTGAATCCAGGCCGCGGCAATCGCCGCCGGGGCGCTCACATGGGCCACCAGGCAGAGCAGAGCCGCTGGGGCGAACAGCGTGAAGGCCTCGAAGCCATTCTGATGGGCCCAGTTGGCCCGCTTTCCCCACTCCGGTAGCCGCTCGGCCATAGCCCGGGGTGCCGCCAGATCGGCGATGGTGAAATCGGCCTGGGAGCGTGCGGCCCCAAGGGGCACCAGGCTGGCTACGACCACCCCGGCGGCCAGCAGCAGCGACCAAGCAAAGGCGGGCTCCAGCGGCATGGCGGTTTTGGAGGTGAAAGAGCGTGGTCGTCGACACGACGACCGGTGCAGTCTGGTCTAAGAGGCGCTCCCACAGGTGCGTTGGCCTGGGCCACGCCGCTCGCTGACGGGCCCGTGGGTGGGTTGGCGAACGGTTGGGGTGGTGGTGGGAGTGTGTTGTGTTGGATATCCATGGATATCCGTCTCAGGAGAGCGCCAGCACACCCGCGCACCCGGACACCCGCCTCCATGTGCACCTGCCTCCCCGCTTGCGCCCTCTCGCCCGTACCCCGGTGTGCTGCGGGCGCCAGCTTGGCCTGGCGGGCTCGGTCTCCTGCCGGGCCCTTTCCTACCCTGGCTCCACAGAGCGAGGGACGCACTCCAATGGCCGACACCTATTCCTTCGATGTCGTTTCCGATTTCGATCGCCAGGAACTGGTGAACACCCTGGATCAGGTGCGCCGCGACGTGTCGACCCGCTACGACCTCAAGGACTCCAACACCGAGATCGATCTGGAGGAGACCAGCTTCACGATCACGACCGCCAGCGACATGACGCTGCAGGCGGTGGAGGACGTGCTGCGGCAGAAGGCCACCAAGCGCAACCTCTCGCTGAAGATCTTCGATTTTCAGACCCCTGAGCCCGTGGGCGGCAATCGCGTGAAGCAGCTGGTGAAGCTGCGCAAGGGCCTCACCCAGGAGCTGGCGAAACAGCTCAGCAAGACCGTGCGCGATGAGCTCAAAAAGGTGACCGTTGCCATTCAGGGGGATGCCCTGCGGGTGACCGGCAAGAGCAAGGACGATCTCCAGGTTGCGATCAACCTGCTGAAGGCGCAGGACGTGGAGGTGCCGCTGCAGTTCCAGAACTACCGCTGAGTTGGGTTCCCCGGGCTGGCGGTTCTGGATCGATCGGGGTGGCACGTTCACCGATGTGGTGGCACGCTCGCCCGAGGGCCAGCTGCACGTGCGCAAGGTGCTGTCGGTGCAGCCGGCGGAGCCGGGCGATCCGGCGGTGCGGGCGATCCGTGAGCTGATCGGTTTGCCGCTGAACCCAGGGGATGGCGCTGCGGAACCGATTCCGGCGGGCCTGATCGCCGAGGTGCGTCTCGGCACCACGGTGGCCACCAATGCGGTGCTGGAGCAGCGGGGCCGCCCCACGCTGTTGCTGGTGAACCGGGGCTTCGCTGATCTGCTGGTCATCGGCGATCAGCACCGGCCCGATCTGTTTGCCCTGGAGATTCGCAAGCCCGAGCCCCTGGCCCAGCGGGTGCTGGAGGTGGGTGGCCGACTGGCGGTGGATGGCACCGAGCTGGAGCCGTTGCAGTGCGACGACCAGCTCGCCGCAGAGCTGCGCCAGGCCCATGCGAATGGGCTCCGCTGTGTCGCCGTGGCGCTGCTGCATGCCTACCGCCACCCGCGCCATGAGCGCGCTCTCGGCGCCTGGTTGGAGACGTTCGGCTTTGAGCAGATCGCCCTGTCCCACCGGGTGAGTGCGCTGCCGCGGCTGCTGCCGCGAGCTCACACCACCGTGCTGGAGGCCAGTGTTGGCCCGGTGCTGCGCGGGTATCTGGCTCAGGTGCAGGAGGCGCTGGGGCCGGGTGTGCCGCTGGTGGTGATGCAGTCGAGCGGTGGCCTGATCACGCCACAGCGCCTGCGGGCCAAGGACACGATCCTCTCGGGGCCCGCCGGCGGCCTGGTGGGTGCCTCGCGCATCGGCGCGGCCCTGGGTCTGCTGCCGCTGGTGGGTTTCGACATGGGCGGCACCTCTACCGATGTGAGTTACAGCAGTGGAGCCGCCCTGGAGCGCCGCGACCACAGCCAGCTGGCGGGGCTGCCGTTGCAGGCGCCGATGCTGGATATCCACACCGTTGCCGCCGGCGGGGGATCGCTGATTCGCTACGACGGCCTGCGGCTGCAGGTGGGGCCCGCTTCAGCGGGGGCCGACCCGGGGCCGGCTGCCTATGGCCGCGGCGGCCCCCTCACCGTGACCGATGCCAACGTGCTGTTGGGCCGGCTGCAGCCGGAGCATGGGCCGGCGGTGTTCGGCGTGCACGGTGATCAACCGCTCGATCGGCAGGCGGCGCAGCGGGGGTTCAGCGACCTGGCCTGTGCCATGGGCTGCAGCCCCGAGCAGGCGGCAGCTGGGGCCCTGGCCGTGGCCGTGGAGCGCATGGCTGAGGCGATCCGGCGCATTTCGATTCAGCAGGGGCACGACGTGCGGCAGGCCGTGCTCTGCAGCTTCGGTGGTGCCGGCGGCCAGCACGCCTGCGCCGTGGCCGAGACCCTTGGCATGCGCCGCGTGCTGCTGCATCCCCTGGCCGGGGTGCTCTCGGCCTATGGCATCGGCCTGGCTGATGTGGTGGAGTTGGAGGAGCACACGCTGCGGCAACCGCTCAGCGCCGACCTGCTGCAGCAGCTGGCCGCCACGCTGCCCGATCCTTCCTCCGCCGGGGCTGCGCAGGTGTTGCGCTGCACGCTGCAGCTGCGCAGCCCCGGCAGCGACACCTGCCTGCCGGTGCCCTGGCCGGTTGCCCCTGGCGCCCCTGGTGCACCTGGCACCACAACGGACGCGGACGCTCTGATCGCAGCCTTCGCCGCCGAGCACCAGCGCCGCTTCGGCTATCGCCCCGCCGGGGTGCCGGTGCTGGAGCGGCTGAGTTGTGAACGGATCACGCCCGGTGCAGCCCTGGCGGCAGAGGCATCTCAGCTGCTCGGCCCAGCGGATGCGCCCGCCACGCCTGTACCCCCCAGCGCAACGGTGCCCGTGTTTCTGGCGGGGAGCTGGCAACCCTTGCCGCTGTGGCGGCGTGAGCAGCTGGTGGCTGGCCAGGGCTTGATCGGCCCTGCCTTGATTGTGGAGGCCACGGGCTGCAACCTGCTGCTGCCGGGTTGGCAGGGTCGGCAGCTGGCCGATGGCAGCCTGCTGCTGGAGCTGCATTCAGCGGCGCGGCCGCCGCTGCAGCGCACCGCCTCCCTCCCCGACGACGCGGGCTCAGCGCTCCGATCGGCGGGGCTCGCATCCCTGGATCCCATCCGCCTGGAGCTGTTCAGCCATCGCTTCACGGCCATCGCCGAGCAGATGGGCAGCCGCCTGCAGCAGACCAGCAGCTCGGTGAACATCAAGGAGCGGCTGGATTTCTCCTGTGCCCTGTTTGATCGGCAGGGCCGTCTGGTGGCCAATGCACCGCACATTCCCGTGCATCTGGGCTCGATGGGCGAGAGCGTGGCGGCGCTGCTGGACGCGGTGACGCGCCGGGAGCGGCCGCCGCTGCAGCGGGGTGATGTGGTGGTGTCGAACAACCCTTACAACGGCGGCACCCACCTACCCGATCTCACCGTGATCACGCCGGTGTTCAGCGGTGCTGGAGCTGAGCCGGTGGCGTTCGTGGCCAGCCGCGGGCACCACGCCGATGTGGGCGGCATCACCCCGGGCTCGATGCCGCCCCACAGCACCACCATCATCGAGGAGGGTTTGCTGCTCGACAACGTGCCCTTCCTAACGGCGGGCCGCTTTGAAGACACCCTCTGGCAGCAACGGCTCACGGCAGGACCCTGGCCGGTGCGCAATCCTGAGCAGCTGCTGGCGGACCTGCGGGCCCAGCTGGCGGCCAATCAACTGGGCCTGGAGCGGCTGGAGGCCCTGATCGCAGCTGAGGGGTTGGCGGTGGTGCATGCGGCGATGGTGCAGGTGCAGCAGCAGGCGGCGGAGGCGGTGCGCCGGGTGATCGCCCAGCTGCGCGACGGCGAAGCGGTGGTGGAGCTCGATGGCGGCGCGCGCATCGTGGTGGCGGTGCGGATCGACCAGCACTCCCGCTGCGCCCGCATCGATTTCAGCGGCACCTCCCCACAGCAGCCGGGCAATCTCAATGCGCCCCTGGCGATCACCAAAGCGGTGGTGCTCTATGGGTTCCGTTGCCTGGTGCCTGAGCCCATCCCGCTCAATGCCGGCTGTTTCGAACCGCTGAACCTGGTGGTGCCCACGGGCTGCCTGTTGCATCCGCAGCCCCCGGCTGCGGTGGTGGCAGGCAATGTGGAAACGTCCCAGGCGGCGGCCAATGCCCTGTTCGCAGCGCTGGGGGTGCTGGCGGCCGGCCAGGGCACGATGAACAACCTCACCCTGGGCAATGCCCGCTGCCAGTACTACGAAACGATCTGCGGCGGGGCTGGCGCCGGCCGCGGTTTCGCCGGTGCTGCCGCTGTGCAGACCCACATGACCAACTCCCGCCTTACCGATCCGGAGCTGCTGGAGGAGCGGATGCCGGTACGCCTGGAGCGCTTCGCGATCCGTCGAGGCAGTGGCGGCCGCGGCCGCTGGCCCGGGGGTGATGGGGTGATCCGCGAGCTGCTGGCTCTCGAGCCGCTCACCCTGTCGCTGCTGAGCGGTGCCCGGCGGGTGCCCCCAGCCGGCCTGGCGGGCGGCGGCAGCGGTGCCCTCGGCCTCAACACCCGCATCGATGCCAACGGCGTGGAACACCCCCTGCCCGGATCGATCGCCGTCGACCTGCAACCCGGCGAACGGGTGCGCATCGCCACCCCCGGTGGGGGCGGCTATGGCCCTGTCGGCCCCGTGGTGGGCGACGCTGCATCCCAGCAGGCAGAGGGATCCGGATGAGAGCTGGCGGCGCGGCGGGTGTTCTGCTTGCAGGCGCGTTGGCGGCCGGCCCGGCGCCGGCGGCCGGCAATCTGCTGCAGGAGCGGGGCCAGCGGTTTCAGCCGGTGGAGTCTGGCGGGGGGATGGTGGCGGCCCAGGAGGCTCGGGCGGCGGCGGGGCAGGTGCGGATCGTCCCCTGGCGCGGCAGCCACAGCAGCAGGAAACCGCCACCGCCGAGGTTGCCGGC
>JBJTHL010000060.1:0-4448 GCA_046094445.1 Vulcanococcus sp. | reverse complement strand
CAGATCCACGCCGCTGCTTGCGATGCGCACCAGCGCCAGGGCGCGCATGCGGGCGGTGGGACTGATCAGGCAGGCGGCCAGGCAGGCCCCCGGTGGCGCCAGCTCGATCGCCTGGCTGCTCTGGCCGTGCAGGAACCGGCGCGCATCGGCGCCCTCCAGCCGGATCAGGCTGATCGGTGCGCTCCAGCGCCCAGCGGCTGCAGTGGCGGTGAGGGAGGCGGGCACGGGCAGGGGCTGCGGTTGGTGGGTGTGGAGTGCCGGGCCAGGCGTGCGTTCCGATCAGGACGTGGTCAAGCGGCGGCGGAGACGGCGGCCACCTCCTCCAGCAGGAACAGGCTCCGCAGCTCCAGGCCGGCGGCGGTCATCGCCTCCAGGCCGCCCTCCTGGCGATCCACGATCGTGATCACCCGCTCCACCGTGTAGCCCGCTTCCCGCAGTTGCTTCACGGCCTTGAGTGAGGAGCCGCCGGTGGTGACGACGTCCTCCAGCACGGTGATGCGGCTGCCGGCTTCAGGCAGCGGACCCTCCAGCCAGGCGCCGGTGCCGTGGCCCTTGGCTTCCTTGCGCACGATCAGGGCATCGAGGCTGCGGCCGGCCAGCGCTGCCGCCTGGGCCACGCCGCTCACCAGGGGATCGGCGCCGAGGGTGAGGCCGGCCACGGCCGCCGCGCCGGCTTCCACCTGCTCCAGCATCTGCGTGGCCAGCAGCGCCAGACCCTCGCCGCTCAGGCTCACGGGCTTGCAGTTCACGTAGTGGTTGCTGGTGCGGCCGGAGGCCAGGGTGAAGTTGCCGTGGCGGTAGGCCCGCTGCGCCAGCAGCTGCAGCAGCCGTTGCCGTTGTTCAGCGCTGGTGCGGGGCAGCTGGAGCGACTGGGTCATGCCTCTGGCATCGGCGTGGTGCTGTGCCTAGTTTGCGCGCAGGGGTGGTGAGCGCCGATGGCGGCTGGATGGCACGGGCAGGGCTGCTGGGCCGCCGGGGCGGCCCTGCTGGGGCTGTTGGCGTGGCAGCCGGCAGGGGCTGGGCCGGTGGTGTGCGCCACCAGCCTTGAAGCGCCCCAGCCCGGCGGCGCCCCCGTGGAGGTGACCCGCTGCGGACCGCTCACCAGCACCAGCGACCTGGTGGAGCGTCGCTTCTACAGCTACACAGCCCCCTTCGCCCGCGGCGTGAACCTCACCCATCAGCTCACCGACCTGCTGGGCATCGCCCTGGGCGGGGGCGACGGCACCCGGCTGATGGGGCTGGGTTTCCCGGATCAGACGATCGTGTGGGACGGCTCGGCCCTGGAGGCCATCACCGGCGTGCTGCTGGAGGCCCAGAGCGCACCGCTGCCCTGGCGCAGCCCCGATCGCAGCAATGGCTTCTGCCAGGGTTTGTCCGCCTCCGGCTGCGCTGCCCCCAGCAGCCAGCCGCCCGCCTGGCCCCAGCCGGGCTCGACGCTGATTCGCGGCCTGTGGTAAGCAAGGCCCAGCAGCCGCCTGTCGGCCGCCGGGGGTCTAGCAATCTGGTGAATGCAGCGGACTCATAATCCGCCGGAGGCGAGTTCGATCCTCGCGACCCCCATTTGAGCGCGATGCGAGTGTTCGCCCCGGCGGTGCTGCTGCTTCTGCTGGCTTTCTTCGCCGCATCGGAGTTTGCCTTGATTCGGCTGCGGCCATCGCGGGTGCAGTTGCTCGAGGCGGATGGCCGCCCGGGCGCTGCGGCGGTGGCCCGGCTGCAGCGGCGCCTGCGGCGGGCCCTGGTGGCCACCCAGTTGGGCATGACCCTCGCCCTGCTGGCCCTGGGTTGGAGTGGCCGCGGTCTGGCGGAGCGCTGGAGCCAGCTGGCGGCGGAGCATGGGCTGGGCCAGGGCTGGCTCGATGCCGCTGTGTTTCTGGGTCTGGTGCTGCTGGCCACCCTGCTGGGGGGGCTGCTGCCCAAGGCCTGGGTGCTGCATCAGCCGGAAGCCACGGCCCTGCGCCTGGCGCCGCTGCTGGAGGGGCTGGGCCGCACGCTGGCACCCCTGCTGCTGGTGGTGGAGCGTCTCACCGATCTGCTGCTGCGGCTGCTGGGCTTGCCGCGCCAGTGGGATCAGCTGGTGCCGGCCCTCTCGGCCGGTGAGCTGGAAACCCTGATCGAATCCGACAGCGTGACGGGCCTCATGCCCGACGAGCGGGACATGCTCGAGGGGCTGTTCTCCCTGCGCGACACCCAGGTGCGCGAGGTGATGGTGCCCCGCTCCGGCATGGTGACCCTGCCGATCGAGGTGCGCTTCGCCGAGCTGATGCAGGTGGTGCACAGCACCAACCACGCCCGCTTCCCGGTGATCGGCGGCTCCCTCGACGATGTGCGCGGCCTGCTGGATCTGCGCCGCCTGGCCGAACCGATCGCCCGGGGTCTGTTGCAGAGCGATTCACCGCTGGCGCCCTATGTGACCCCCGTGACCACCGTGCAGGAGACCACACCGCTGGCGGAGCTGCTGCCGGTGATCCGCAACGGCCAGCCGCTGCTGGTGGTGGTGGATGAGCACGGCGGCACCGAGGGCCTGGTGACCATCTCCGATCTCACCAGCGAGATCGTGGGTGATGAGGAGGATCCTGAGAACCCGGAAGACGATCTGCAGCAGCTGCAGGAGCACAGCTGGCTGGTGGCCGGCGACCTGGAGATCTACGAGCTCAACCGCGAACTGAGCCTGCAGCTGCCGGAATCCGATGAGCATCACACCCTGGCTGGATTCCTGCTGGAGCGGTTGCAGCACATCCCGGCGCCGGGGGAAAGCCTGCGCTGGAAGGGGCACCACTTCCTGATCGTGGCCATGGATGGCCCGCGCATCGAGCGGGTCGAGATCACCCGCCGGGTGGCCGGGCCCTCGGCTGAACCCGGCTGAACCCGCCGCGCACCCCTGCTGCGGCATCGCTGATAATTGCGCAGCTCTGCCCCACCCCCGATGAAGCCGGTTCGCGTTGGGGTGATTGGGATTGGCAACATGGGCTGGCACCACGCCCGGGTGCTCAGCCTGCTGCGGGATGCGGAGCTGGTGGGTGTGGCAGATCCCGACCCCCGGCGCGGCCAGCTGGCGGTGGAGCAGTTCGGCTGCCGCTGGTTTCCCGCCTACGAGGACCTGCTGGCGGAGGTGGAGGCGGTGTGCATCGCCGTGCCCACCCTGCTGCACCACCGCGTGGGCATGGCCTGCCTCGGGGCCGGTGTGCACGTGCTGATCGAGAAGCCGATCGCCGCCAGCCAGGAGGAGGCGGCCGCGTTGATCGGGGCCGCTGATGCCGCCGGCCCGCTGCTGCAGGTGGGCCACATCGAGCGCTTCAACCCCGCCTTCCGCGAGCTGGTGAAGGTGGTGGCCAACGAGGAGGTGGTGGTGCTGGAGGCCCGCCGCCACAGCCCCAATCCCGATCGGGCCAATGATGTGTCGGTGGTGCTGGATCTGATGATCCACGACATCGACCTGGTGCTGGAGCTGGCCGGTGCGCCGGTGGTGAGCCTGGCGGCCGCCGGTGGCCGCAGCGCTGAGGGCCCGATCGACTACGTGAATGCAACCCTGGGCTTCGCCAATGGCGTGGTGGCCAGCCTCACGGCCAGCAAGATGGCTCACCGCAAGATCCGCAGCCTTTCGGCCCACTGCCGCCAGGCCCTGGTGGAAACCGATTTCCTCAACCGCAGCCTGCAGATCCACCGCCGCACCAACCAATCCTTCAGCGCCGACCACGGTGAGCTGCTCTACCGCAACGACGGCTTCATCGAGGAGGTGAGCACCTCGCCTGTGGATCCGCTGGTGGCCGAGCTCGAGCACTTCCTGCAGTGCGTGCGCGGTGAGGAGACGCCGGCGGTGGATGGTCCGCAGGCCTCACGGGCGCTGCTGCTGGCCGATCTGATTGAGCAGTGCGTGGAGCAGCCGAGCGTGTGCATGACGCTCGCACAGCCGATCTGAGCGGCCCGCTCAGGCCGCCCCCTGGGCCTGCTCCTGCTGCCCCTCCGCCAGCTCCCGCAGGGCCTGCAGCTGCCAGCGGCGGCACTGCGCCGGTGATGCGCGGTAGAAGCGCTCCCAGGCGTTGCCTTTGAACTGGCTGTAGAGCTCAGTGGGTTGCTCCGGGTGCTCCTGCTGCCAGCCCACGCGCACCGCATGGCCGATCACCACATCGAGGGCCAGGTCGTCGTTGAAGCCCACCTGGGGGTTGGCCTCCACGAAGGCGATCAGCGTGAGCAGCGTTTCGGTGCAGAGCTGGCGGTATTCCGCGGCCTCGATCTTGCCCAGCAGATGCTCCACCAGGCTGGCGAAGTTGCGTTCGCCGGGGGTCTTTTCGCTGAGCAGCGGCGCGCTCTCCAGCCGGTTGCGCCGTTCCAGCTTGTCGCCGATCACCAGGCCGCGGCAGTGGTGCAGCAGATCCCAGATGCCGGGGTAGAAGTTGCGCGGCACCTGCTGCAGGGCCCCCAGGCGCATGCGGTGCTGCAGCCAGCAGCCG
>JBJTHL010000059.1:0-5289 GCA_046094445.1 Vulcanococcus sp. | reverse complement strand
GGGTGGGCTGCTGCTCTATGCCCCCCTGCCGCCCACCCCAGAACTGCGGGCTGCGGTGCGCCAGCTGGAGCAGGAGCATGGGCCGGTGCGCACGATCGTGCTCCTGCTCCAGCTGGCGCACCGCAGCCCGCAATTCTGGGGTGGGCGGCAGGGGGGCATAGAGCAGCAGCCCACCCTCCACCTTCAGCACCGTCATCCGGATCGGCACCGCCACATACCAGACCCCATGCAGCTGCTCCAGGCACCACACCTGGCCGGCGATCAGCTCACGCAGCAGCGTGGGCCTCTGGCCGTAGGGATAGAGGGGCAGCAGCGGCCACCAGGGCCAGCCCTGCTGCCGGGCGTCAACCGATTGGGAAGGCAGGGGCACAGGCAGAGCGGATCGAGGAGGCAGGGATCACGCACCGGCACATGCCGCCATCCGCGGCGATTCGGCAGCGTGACAACTCCCTGATGATCGCAGTCCGGCGCCGAACAACGCGAAAAAGCCCCCGCCGTGAGGCGAGGGCTGGGTGGCGGGCCCGGTGAGGCCGGCACAGGGGCTGACGGAGCGGCTGGCGGAGCGGCCGGAGGAGCGGCCGGAGGGATCCGCCGAGGCAATCAGCCGATCGCCGGAGCGCTCAGCGCCACAGGGGTGGCGGTGGTGGTGGCCAGATCGAGCGGGAAGTTGTGGGCATTGCGCTCATGCATCACTTCCATGCCCAGGTTGGCGCGGTTGATCACATCGGCCCAGGTGGGGATCACCCGGCCCTGACCATCGAGGATCGACTGGTTGAAGTTGAAGCCGTTGAGGTTGAAGGCCATGGTGCTGATGCCCAGGCTGGTGAACCAGATGCCCACCACCGGCCAGGCGGCCAGGAAGAAGTGAAGGCTGCGGCTGTTGTTGAAGGAGGCGTACTGGAAGATCAGGCGACCGAAGTAACCGTGGGCAGCCACGATGTTGTAGGTCTCCTCTTCCTGGCCAAACTTGTAACCATAGTTCTGGCTTTCGGTCTCGGTGGTCTCACGCACCAGTGAGGAGGTCACCAGCGAACCGTGCATGGCGGAGAACAACGAGCCACCGAACACGCCAGCCACACCCAGCATGTGGAAGGGGTGCATCAGGATGTTGTGCTCAGCCTGGAACACCAGCATGAAATTGAAGGTGCCGCTGATGCCGAGGGGCATGCCATCGGAGAAGGATCCCTGACCGAAGGGGTAGATCAGGAACACGGCGAAGGCCGCCGAGAGCGGGGCGCTGTAGGCCACGCAGATCCAGGGGCGCATGCCCAGGCGGTAGGAGAGCTCCCACTGCCGGCCCATGTAGGCGGAGATGCCCAGCAGGAAGTGGAAGACCACCAGCTGGTACGGGCCGCCGTTGTAGAGCCACTCGTCGAGGCTGGCGGCTTCCCAGATCGGGTAGAAGTGCAGTCCGATGGCGTTGCTGGAGGGGATGACAGCGCCGGAGATGATGTTGTTGCCGTAGATGAAGGAGCCAGCAACGGGCTCACGGATGCCGTCGATATCAACCGGCGGAGCGGCGATGAAGGCAATGATGAAGCAGATGGTGGCCGCCAGCAGGCAGGGGATCATCAGCACGCCGAACCAACCCACATAGATGCGGTTGTCGGTGGAGGTGACCCACTTGCAGAAGCTGTCCCAGCTACTGGAGCGGCCGCCGCGAAGAGCGGTGGTCATGGAGTCCTCTGCTCCCGGGGGAGCGAATCAGTACGGAAGCCACAACTGTGGCCCAGCCACGCTACGGGTCTCGAAAAACCCTGCAGGGAAGCAAAAATGAAGTTCGCCGAACGCAATCGATCTCCATCAAGCACTTCATGAAGCCTTCATGAAGTGCCGGTCATCGGCGGGGGCGGAGTGCCACAGCGGTGCCCTGAACGGACACCGCGACATCCGTTGGCCGCGCCATCGCCAGCAGCCGCCAGCACCGCCCTCCGGCAGCAGCCGGCAGCGACAGAACCGAACCCGTTCAGGCCTGAGGGGCGGCCGGCAGCGCCGCGGGACTCTGGGCTGCCGACGCGATCTGCTGGGAGAGGGTCTGCCACCACTGGCGGCCCTGCTGCAGGAAACCGGCCCAGTCGAGGCGTTCGGCTTCCGCCGCCCGGGCCACCAGCAACGGTGCCTGACGCTGCAGCAGCGCCTCAAGCTCCGCCTCCGGCACACCGGCCGCCAGGGCCAGGTAGTCGGCCATGGCCCGGCCCACCACCCGGGTGAGGTAGGCGGCGCTGAGGGCCTGCAGGGCGCCGCCCACCAGCCAGGTGGCGCCGTGCAGCTTCACCACGGCCCCCAGGGCTTGGCTGCTCCACTCCACCACCCCCAGGCTGAGGGCCGCACGGGCCAGCTGCAGGGCGGCGGCCTGCAGCTGCTCCAACGACCAGCTGCAATCCCACAGCCGCGCCATCTCCTGCAGCATCAGGCCATTGGCGGCCGCCAGCACCAGCAGATCGAGGCTCGGCAGCGGTGCCACCACCACGCCGGCGGCCACGGTCCATTGGGTGCGCTGCAGCAGCTCCGCCCAGTGGCGCCGGCGCAGCCCCTCCAGCTCCACCTGCCAGGCAGCGTGCAGCTCCTGGAGGTTGCGCAGCTGGGTGCGCTCGATCAGGCCGGGATCACTGCTCGACAGCCGGGCCGCCAGGGCCGCCAGATCGGCGGGCAACTGCTCAGCCCGCTGCGGAGACCAGGCCCAGCACCGCTCCCGCAGGTTCGGCGGCAACTGGCTGAGCAGGGCCCCCCAGTGCTGATCGAGATCGCCATGCTGGGGACGGTCCACCAGCAGCCAGAGCTCCTGGCCTGGGGGCACAGCCTCCAGCCAGCGCAGATCGGCGGCCGTGAGAGGCAGGGTGAGGCGCAGCAGCAGGTGATCGCAGCGCCGAAACACCTCGGGCCAGTGCCAGCGCTCGCTGGCCACGGGCAGGGGCTGGCTGCGCAACACCCGCAGGGGCAGAGGGCAGCGCAGGGACGCCAGCAGGGCCTGCTGGCAGGTGTCGCTCCAGGGCTGAGCCCCCACCAGGGCCAGGTCCAGCTGGCGGCGACCCTGACGCTCCTTGAGGTGGGCGAGCTGCTGCAGACGCTGCTGCTGATCCAGCGCCGCTTCGGGCTGCAACCGCTCAAAACTGGCCAGCACCGCGTCCAAGCGCTCCAGCCAGGCCGCGCTGCTGCGGGGCTGCGCGGCCCCGCTGGGACGCAGGCGTCCCGCCAGGAGCCACAGCCCCCCTGCGGCGGCGCTGAGGCTGAACAACGACGACACGGGGCCGTGCAGGCTGTCCACGAGCAGCACGCCACCGCCCAGCACAGCCGCCGCCGGCCACAGCCGCTGCAGCGCAGCGCCACCGGCGAGGGCGTTCCAGGAGAAGCCGGCGGCGCTGCGGAGCCGATCCAGCGGCGCCGGCGTGCGCTCAGGGCGGGGCAACTCGGGCGCGGTCAACGGTCGCTGCTGGCTCGGGAATCCGCACCTCTCTAGCTGAATGGCCTAACCCTGCCCAGACCCCATAGCCTGTGCGCGTAGCCGGATTGCCCAGCGCCAGCGAACCGCCATGGGAGTTGCCAGCGCCACGCGCCCGGATACGCGCGCCGCGGTGAAGCGGGTGCTGTTGGTGGCCCTGGCGGTGAATGTGCTGATGAGCCTGCTGAAGCTGGCGATCGGCCTGTTGAGTGGCTCCCTGGCGGTGCTGGCCGATGCGATGCACAGCGCCACCGATGGGCTCTCCAGCCTTCTGGGCCTCCTCACCAACGGGCTCTCGGATCCCCAGCCGGATCGCGATCACCCCTACGGCCACGACAAATACGAGGCGGTGGGAGCCCTGGCCATCGCCGGCTTCATTCTGTTCACCGCCTTCGAGATCCTGCGCACGGCCGTCGAGCGCATCGCCCATGGGCTGCAACCGTTGACGTTGGACGGGCAGCAACTGGTGGTGCTGCTGATCGTGCTCGGTTTCAACCTGCTGCTGGCCGGCTACGAACGCAGCGAGGGACGGCGGCTGAACAGCCAACTGCTGCTGGCCGACGCCCGCCACACCACCAGCGACATCTGGACCACCGTGATGGTGCTGTTGGGGCTGCTGGGGGTGGTGGTGCTGCGCCAGAGCTGGTTCGACGTGGCGGTGGCGATGCCCCTCTGCCTGCTGCTGGTGCGGGCCTGCTGGCAGGTGATCAAGGCGAATCTGCCCTGGCTGGTGGATCAGATCGCCATCGCCCCGGAGGCCATTCATGAGGTGGCCATGGCGGTGCCCGGCGTTCTGAACGTGCACGACATCGCCAGCCGCGGCGTGCTGGGGCAGCGGGTGTTCATCGAGCTGCACATGGTGGTGGATGCCGAAGATCTGCCCACCGCCCACCGCATCACCGAACTGGTGGAGGAGCACCTGGCGGCCCGCTTCGGCGAGGTGCGCTGCACGATTCACCTGGAACCGCGGGAGTACGCCATCCCCACGATCACGTTCCGTGGAGCCCATGGCTGAAGCGGTGGCGCTGCTGACGCCGCGGTTGCAGGGGCGTGCCGATCAGCTGCTGGACGACCTGCAGCGCCGGCGTCACTGGGATGGAGCCTTGCCGGTTCTGCTGCTGAACCGCTGCTGGCTCCAGCTGGAGGTGGTGCCCGTGGGTGAGCTCAGCGGTCGCCTGCCTCCCGATTGCAGCGCCGAGGCCCCGGAACTGCAGCGCTACCGCCAGCTGCTGGAGCTGGGCTATGCCGATCTCAAGGCCCAGGAGCTGTGCTGGCAGGAGTTCGGACGCCGGGCCTGCGGAGAAGCGTTGCGCCGGTTCTGGCGGGAGCAGGAGCGGGGCAACCGCGGCTGGACGCTCGCGGCCTACCTGGGGCTCCTGCGCCGGTATCGGCAGCAGCTGGAGGCGGATGGCCCCACCCCCCTGCCGCTGCTGGTGCTCGGGCGGATCGATGGCCAGGAGCCCCATCACCTGCACTGGTGCTGGCCCGTACCACCGGCCATGCGTCACACTTGCCCCTGATTTTCAGGGTGTGCGGCCATGGCCGACGGTGATCTCCAGGCCAATCAGCAGGGCGAGCGGTTCCGCGGCAACCGCGGACCGCGCGAGGGGGGCAACCGCGAACCCGGCGGCTTCCGCATCCGCCTGAGCGACAACGAGATGCGCGCCGCCCGCGCCGTCCAGGAGGCCTTTGGCCTGCGTTCCACCGTGGCGGCCCTGGGCCTGTCGATCCGCACGGTGGCCCAGCTGCTGGAGGAGGGCAAGCTCGATGAGCTGGTGGCTCAGCAACGGGCCAGCGGCGGTGGGCGTCCTGCCGGTGATCGCCGCCCTGGCGGCCGCAGCGACCCCCCG
>JBJTHL010000058.1:0-3583 GCA_046094445.1 Vulcanococcus sp. | reverse complement strand
GTGGAGTGGCTGCCGGCCAGCGGCCGCAACCGCATCGAGGCGATGGTGCGAGAGCGGGGCGACTGGTGCATCAGCCGCCAGCGCACCTGGGGCGTGCCGATCCCGGTGTTTTACCACCGTGACACCGGCGAGGTACTGCTCAACGCCGCCACCCTGGAGCACATCCAGGGCTTGATCGCCGAGCACGGCGCCGACGTGTGGTGGCAGCGCGATTAGGCCGGACTGCTGCCCGAGCCCTATGCCGCCGACGCCGCCCACTGGCGCAAGGGCACCGACACGATGGACGTGTGGTTCGACTCCGGCTCCTCCTGGGCTGGGGTGCTGGGCGGCATCGCCGGCGCCGAAAGCCGCGCCCCCGAACTCCACTACCCCGCCGACCTCTACCTGGAGGGCAGCGACCAGCACCGCGGCTGGTTCCAGAGCAGCCTGCTCACCTCGGTGGCCGTCAACGGCCATGCCCCCTACAAACGGGTGCTCACCCACGGCTTCACCCTCGATGAGAAGGGCCGCAAGATGAGCAAATCCCTCGGCAACGTCGTCGATCCGGCGGTGCTGGTGGAGGGCGGCAAGAACGAGAAACAGGAGCCCGCCTACGGCGCCGACGTGCTGCGCCTCTGGGTGAGCTCGGTCGACTACTCCGCCGATGTGCCGCTGGGGCCGGGCATCGTCAAGCAGCTGGCGGATGTGTATCGCAAGGTGCGCAACACGGCCCGCTACCTGCTGGGCAACCTGCACGATTTCGATCCCGAGCGCGATGCGGTGCCCTGCGACGCCCTACCGCTGCTCGATCAGTGGATGCTGCAGCGCACCGCCGCTCTGATCGATGCGGTGACGGGCGACTTCGAGCGCTTCGAGTTCTACCGCTTCTTCCAGGCGCTGCAGAACTTCTGTGTGGTCGACCTCTCCAACGTCTACCTCGACATCGCCAAGGACCGCCTCTACGTGAGCGGCGCCGCCGAGTTCCGCCGCCGCAGCTGCCAGACGGTGCTGAGCCTGGTGGTGGAGCGGCTGGCGGGCCTGATCGCGCCGGTGCTCTGCCACATGGCCGAAGACATCTGGCAGAACCTGCCCTATCCGGTGGCCGAGGCCTCGGTGTTTGAACGGGGCTGGCCCACGGCGCCGGCGGCGTGGCGCCGGCCGGAGCTGGAGGGGCCGATGGAGCGCATCCTCGCGCTGCGCGCCTTGGTGAACCGCCAACTGGAGAGCTGCCGCAAGCCACAGGTGGGGATCGGCGCTTCCCTCGAGGCTCAGGTCCAGCTGGAGCTGGGCGAGGGGGCCGAGGCCACCGCGACAGCCCTGGAGTGGCTGGAGGGGTCTGCCCATCCCAGCGTCGACAACCTGGGCGACTGGCTGCTGGTGTCCGCCCTGCAGCGCGGCGGTGCGGCACCGGATGGGGTGCTGAGCGAAGCCCGTGAGGGTGGCATCACCGTGCGGGTCGCCAGGGCACACGGCGAGAAATGCGAGCGCTGCTGGCACTACGCCACCGACATCGGCCAGCACACCACCCACCCCAGCCTCTGCGGCCGCTGCGTGACTGTGCTGGGCTGAGGGCCCAGCCTCCCGGCCTCACTCCCAGAGTCTGGGGTCGCGGAACTGCTGGGGTGGAAGCGGACCGCGCAGCACCCGTTCCTCCGCAGGGTTGTAGGGGCCCGGCAACAACTCGGCTACGGCGATCCGAGCCTCGTCCGGCAGGGCGGGCTGATCCGGATCGAAGGCGGTGGGGTGGCTGAGGCTGCTGGAGAAGCCGCGGAAGATCAGCAGCTCAAACGGCTCGAGGGCGTCGGCAGCGCCAGGCAGATCGCCGCGGAGCCGCAGCACGCGGTCGGGCCGCTGACGGCTGATGGCCTCCAGCTCCAGCAGGAGGGGTGCCACCGCAACGGGCATGAACTCGGCAGACATCAACGGCAACAGCGCTCAGAAGCCACCGGCCACCCGCCCCTGGCGGGGCAGGCGCACCAGCAACCACTGCAACAGCCCCACGGCATAGGCCACAAGAGCCACGTAACCCACAAACGCGGCGATGGTGCCGGTCCAGCTGCCGCCGAACAGAAAGGCGAAGGTGCGGGCAACGCCGCCGTGGAGGTCGTCGGGCACCTCCAGCCAGGGGCGGCACAGCGGGCGGCTCAGGCCCCCCCCAAGGCAACCGAGAGCCACGAGGCTGAGCAGGCTGCCCAGGCCACCGAACAGGCTCAAGGCCCAGCGCCAGGCGCGAACGGTGAAGGGCAGCGGTCGCCAAGGGGGCAGATCGGCCAGCTCCTCATTGAGATCCACCCAGAACCACAGGCTCACCACCACCAGCAGATGGGCCAGCAGCGCCACCAGATAGCCCAGCGGGCGGTTGTCGGTGAGCAACAGCACCGCAATCAGCAGCAGGCTGGCCACCTTCCAATAGATCCCCATCAGCCGCTGCAGCGCACGTTCCTGGCGCCAGGCAGCCCACACCAGCAGCACCAGCGGCAGGCCCACGGCCACCACCGCAGCAAGCCGGTAATCCAGCCAAACGAGGGCGCGATACAGCAACGGGTCCGGCACGCAGCGGGGGTCGGCAAGCCGTCATTATCCGTGGGCCGAGCCTGCAGGCAGCGGCTGTAAGGTCCGGCGATGGCCTGGTCCGTTCCCCTGCGATCCGTGCTCGCACCATGGCTGACACAGCGGCGCCCGCCGCAGGCCAGCTGTATCACCGCCCTCAGCCGCAACGTGGCACTGGAGGCGGCCGTGGCCGAGCTGGCCAGGGATCTGCAACGGGGCGGCCAGCGCGGTGAGGCCGACCTGGCGCTGGTGTTCTGCTCCACCGCCTTTGCCAGCGATCTGCAACGGCTGATGCCGCTGCTGCGCCAGGCCGTCCCCAGCCGCCACTGGATCGGCTGTGCCGGCGGCGGCGTGGTGGGCACGGGCAGCGATGGCCAACCGCATGAACTGGAGCAACAACCGGCGATCAGCGTGACCCTGCTGCGGCTGCCGGGCTGCACGCTGCAGCCCTTCCGCCTGCCGCCCGGCAGCCTTCCCGACCTCGACGGCCCCAGCCAGCAGTGGCAGGAGTGGGTGGGGGCGGACCCCAGCGGCGCGCATTCGATGCTGTTGTTCGTGGATCCCGGTTGCCCGGGCATCAACGATCTGATCAGCGGGCTCGACTACGCCTACCCCGAGGCGGTGAAGGTGGGCGGTATCGCTGGGCAGCACAGCGCGAGCCATGGCTCGCTGTTCCTCGACGACCGCGTGCTCGACGGCGCTGTGGGCTGCCTGCTCAGCGGCCCCTGGCGCATCGATCCGGTGGTGGCCCAGGGCTGCCGGCCGATCGGGCCGGTGTTCGCGATCGAACAGGCCGAACGCAACGTGGTGCAGCGCCTCAGCCACGGCAGCCAGCAGGGCACGCCGGTGGCCTGCCTGCAGACCATCCTCGACAGCCTCACCCCCGAGGAGCGTGAACTGGTGCGCCACTCGTTGTTCCTCGGCGTGGCCAAGAACAGCTTCCAGCTGGGTGCAGCCACCGGTGAGACCGGCGGCGACTCCGCCTTTCTGGTGCGCAACCTGATCGGCGTGGACCCCCGCACCGGCTCGGTGGCGGTGGGGGAGCGGCTGCGGG
>JBJTHL010000057.1:0-2555 GCA_046094445.1 Vulcanococcus sp. | reverse complement strand
CGCTGTCGGGATTCAATCGAGGCGCTAAGCCTTGATCGTTGGCGGCATTGTGCCCGAGTTAGCCCGTTGAATCAAATACTGCAGAGCTTCTTGAACAGCGCATGACTCCCCGAGCACACGCCGATGCACTCGCAACACCAGAACGACCATGGTGTTGAAGGGCCATGGTGTTAAGACCTTGGTGCTGAAAGACCATGGTGCTGAAAGACCATGGTGTTGTTTGAGGAGTCATTTCAAGATGGGCGATACTGGATTCGAACCAGTGACCCCTTCCGTGTGAAGGAAGTGCGCTACCGCTGTGCTAATCGCCCGCTTGCGCTGATCGCTCGCGCCCTCAAATCTTAAGGCATCGCCGGTCCCCCACCCCGGGCCCCACCTGGCGCGCCGGCTCAGGCCCCGCCGCGGAACAGGTGGGTATGGCTGGCGGAATACAGGCGTGAACGCGCATCACTGGGGGCCGCCAGGGCAGGGCTCACCACATAGAGGGTGGTGCGGATCAACTGCTGTTCGGCGCTGACGCGGGCGATCTCCGCCAGAGGAACCACCGTGAGCCACTGGTCGGGCCAGCTCACGCGGTAGCCGATGGCCACGGGGGTGGTCGCCGGATAATGCTCCAGCAGCTCCGCCTGCACCTCGGCCACGTGACGGGCGCTGAGATAGAGGCAGAGCGAGGCGTTGAGCGCCGCCAGCCGAGCCAGGGATTCCCGCTCAGGCACACCGGTACGGCCACCGGCGCGGCTGAGCACGATGGTCTGCACCAGGCCTGGGATCGTGAGCTCAGCGCTGAGGGCAGCGGCGGTGGCCTGGTAGGCACTCAGCCCGGGCACCACCTCCACCTCCACCTCCGCATCCAGCAAGCGGCAGAGCTGCTCATTGAGGGCGCTGTAGAGGCAGGTGTCGCCATCGTGCAGGCGCACCACCCGCTTGCCCGCCCGAACGCGATCGAGCATCACGGCCATCAGCTCCTCCAGGGTGAGGGTGCTGGTGCGCAGCCGCTCGCAGGACGCCGAGGCCATGGCCGTCAGCTGGGGATTCACCAGCGAATCCGTCCAGATCAGCACCTCGGCCTGTTCGATCACCCGGGCGGCCCGCAGGGTGAGCAGATCAGGGGCACCGGGGCCGGCCCCCACGATCCACACCTTGCCGGGGCTGCTCACGCCTGCACCCCGCTGGGATCCGGCAGGGGCTGGCGGCGGCCATAGAGCCACCACAGGCCCAGCCCACCGATCGCCATCAGCAGGAGGCTCACCAACTGGGCCATCCGCAGGCCTCCTTCGCAGAAGGGGGGCAGCCCTCCCAGGCAGAGCGGATCGATCCGCAGGCCCTCAATCCACAGGCGGCCCGTGCTGTAAGTGAGCAGATACACGCAGCTCAAGGCTCCAGCTGGCAACGCTAGACGGCCCCGACTACCGCGCTGAAACAGCAGCAGCAACAGGATCACCACACCCAGATTCCAGAGGGATTCATAGAGGAACGTGGGGTGGAAGGTGGTCTGGTCCAGGAAGTTCAGCGGACGGTTGGCGAAAGGAATGGTGAGCTTCCAAGGCAGATCGGTGGGCAGGCCGAACGCTTCGGAATTAAAGAAGTTGCCCCACCGGCCGATCGCCTGCCCCAGGGCTACCGAAGGCAGCAGCACATCCAGCAGATTCCAGAAGGCGACCCGGCGCCAGCGTGCGTAGAGAATCACCGCCAGGGTGCCACCGATCAGAGCACCGTGGATGGCGATGCCACCACGCCACACCGCCAGCGCATCCAGCCAGTTCAGCTGGTACTGGCGCCACTCAAAGACCACGTAGTAGATCCGGGCTCCCACCACCGCCGCCAGCACCAGAATCGGCAGCAGATCGGTGATCAGGGTGGGATCGATCCCCCGCTGCCGGCCCAGGCGGGTGGAGAGCAGCAGCCCCAGCAGCACGGCCACGGCGATCAGCAGGCCGTACCAGCGCAGAGAAAAAGGCCCCAGCTGGAACAGCAAGGGGCCCGGAGAGGTGAAGAGGGCAAGGGGCATCAGATGCCTTCGGCGGCCTGTACCTTTTCGACCTGCTTCTTCTTGAGCACGAGCATGATCTGGGCCAGGGCCACAGCAGCGAAGAAGGCAAGCAGACCGTAGATGCGCAGGGGGTTCTGCAGCACCACTTCGGCATCCAGCTGACCGAAACCACCCACGTTGGGGTCGTTGGTGAGAGCGGTGCCAGCGGCCACGGCATCACCCACCTGAGCGGTCACAGTGGGACCGGCGGGAATGGTGTCGCTGACGCTGTTGCCATCGGCGGTTTTGATCACCACAACGGAGGCACCGTTATCGCCGGCATTGATGGCATCAATGGTGCCGGCCACCGAGGCGGTGAACACGCCGTTGTTGCTCTTTTCACCGGTGGGGTACACCTGGCCGCGGCCGCGGTTGCCGCCCACATGGAGCTGGTATTTGCCGAAGTGAATGGCGCTGTCGGCAGCCGGATCAGGCGAAAGGATCGGGAACACGATCTTCTGGTGGTCGTCACCGGGCAACGGACCCACCAGCAGGATGTTGGGGTTCTCCTCGTTCCAGGTGGTCA
>JBJTHL010000056.1:0-11817 GCA_046094445.1 Vulcanococcus sp. | reverse complement strand
CTGCCCATCTGCCCATCTGCCCTCGGCGGAGCTCACAAGGCCGGAGGGGCCTCAAGCTCCGGAATGCCTGGAGGGAGCGGCCCTGAAGACCCCCGTCGAGCGTCGAGTTGTTCTCAGGCGGCTGCGTTCAGGTTCTGGGCTGCATCCACTCCTGAGGCCGTGGCTCATCCGTCGGAGCCAAGAGGATCCACAACTGTGAGCCAATATGACCTGCCTCCGCCGCCAGCTCATCCGCCCCAGCTCGGATGAGCTGGTGGCGATGATGCGCCCTCAGCGTGTCTCCCGGATCGGGGCCCAGTCCGCCTGGATGCCAATGTCGGGCGCGCCGGATTCCTTGTTGGTCTTGTCCAACCAGCGGGTGCGGATCATGCGGTGGCCTTTGCGCACCTGGCGCATGCCTGGGGGTGCCTGTGCGGCGGCGCAGTTGGAGCTGCCATTGGCGCAGGGGCTCGCCCTATCAGTCCCATCAGCCCCATGCTCACGCCCGCGGCATCCTGGTGCCAGCAGGGTCATCAGCAGCGCCAGGCGGAGGGCGACCCGCTGCACAGCTCCATCCTTTTCAAGAGGACTGAACGGTAGAGGCTCCCTTCTCCATCCCCGACCCAGCGAGGTGCGCAGCAGCATCGAGGGCTTCCTGCAGGGTCTGCATCGGTGTGCGGCACGGTGATGCGTTGCTTTGGTGTCCGCAAGCTGCACTTGGAGTGATCCTGCGCCTCCATGCCTGTCTGGTCGCCGTTGTACGCATCTGGTCAATCTTTTCGCGTTGACCACGATCGATTTTGGGGTTGCCCCGGTTCGTGTTTTGCTTTGGTTGAGTGCAGCTGAGTGCAGCTGTGTGCAGCTGAGTGCAGCAGCGGCCAGCGTTGTTCACCACTCTGCTGTGATTGGCATTGGATTGGCAACTGTGATGTGCTCTCTTCCATGCCAGCATCATGGCCATGACGCACGATCGCTTTCGATTCGATTCTTCGCGCTTCCCGCAGCGCCTGGATCTCGACCTTCCCGAGGTCACCCTGCGGGCCTTGGAGCATCTCAGTGGCAAGACGGGGTGCTCGGTGCGTGACCTTGCTGAGGATTTGATCGCCCAGGCGGTGGCTCAGCGGCAGCATCCGCAGTGCTGAGAACGGCCCTCAATCCAGCACCCAGTACGTGATGCGCAGGTTGCGGCCGCTGTAGGTGTGCCGGTAGGCCCCCTCCAGGGCCGTGCCCCGGTAGCTGGCCGGCAACAGCGGTTCGCTGCCGGCGGGGCTCCGCATCCAGGCCCGGCAGCTGCGCTGGTTGCCCTGATCGCTGCAGCTGCCCAGGTCCAGCTGCAGCTCCATGATGCTGTGGTCGGCGAAGACGATGCGGCCCGCCTCCCGCTCCGCCGTGCTGCTGGCGGGCCATGGGGTGTAAGCGCAGGCGGTGCGCCGGCCGTTGCGTTCGCAATTCGGTGACATCTGGGCCCGCAGGGGCTGCGCTGCCTGCAACACCAGAACCACGACGGCGGTGCCCGCCGTCAAGCCTTCCATCCCGCCCGCGCGGCCCATGGCCTTGCTCCTCAGCTGTGGAACAGCAGCACCAGCCCCTTGCTGATCTGATGGAACTCCCGTTCCTCGCGGCTCAGGTCGAGCCCCACCTGCAGCCCCTCCTGGAGTGCATCGTCGTAGGGGGGAGGCGTGGGAGCGTGGCCCTGGGTCCAGAGCGCGGCGATGCCCACGGGGGTGGCGTGCCAGCTGAATCGGGGGGTCTCCCCGATCGAGGGCTCCTCCAGGGCGTCTTCCAGAAGCTCGCGGATCGCCATGGCTTGGAGGAACTGGCCACAGCTTCAGGGTCCGCTCCGGGGTGTGCAATCAGCTGAGAGTTTTTGTGACCTGGCGAGCAATCAATCTTCAAAAGTCGGCGCTTACGCTCAGGCCATGCCAGAGCTCCCAGGCCCGGTCGCCCTCGTGCACGAGTGGTTCACGCCGCGCTCGGTGGGCGGCGCCGAGCTGGTGGTGCGCCAGCTGGATGCCTGGCTCACGGCCCAGGGTTCACCGCCGCAGTTGATGGCGTTGGTGGACGGCGAGAGCCGCCGGGCCGGCAGCTGGTTGGCGGGGCGCTCGATCCGCACCTCGTTCATTCAGGGCCTGCCCTTCGGCATCAGCCATGTGCAGCAGTACCTGCCGCTGCTGCCGCTGGCCATCGAGCAGCTCGATCTGGCCGGGTTCCCGCTGGTGTTGAGCAGTTCCCATCTGGTGTCCAAGGGGGTACTCACCAGTCCCGATCAATGCCATGTGAGCTACGTGCATACCCCCGTGCGCTACGCCTGGGATCAGATGCACGCCTACCTGCGCCAGTCGGCCCTGGCGCGCCGGGGGCTGGGGCCGCTGATCCGCTGGCAGCTGCATGCCCTGCGCCAGTGGGATCAGCTCAGCGGCCAGCGCCCCGATCAGCTGATCGCCAATTCGCGCTTCACCGCGGCCCGCATCAACCGCTGCTGGGGGCGCACCGCCCGAGTGGTGCATCCACCGGTGGCGGTGCAGCGCTTCCGCTGGGATCACCCACGCGACGACGTGTACCTCTGCCTCTGCCGGTTGGTGCCCTACAAGCGCGTGGACCTGGTGGTGGAGGCCTTCAACCGCACCGGCCTGCCCCTGGTGGTGATCGGTGATGGACCGGAGCGGGCCCGGCTGCAGGCGATGGCCGGCCCCTCGGTGCGGCTGCTGGGCCGCCAATCCGATGCCGAGGTGAACGGTTGGTTGCAGCGCTGCCGCGCCTATGTGTATGCCGGTCTGGAGGATTTCGGCATCGCTCCGGTGGAGGCCATGGCGGCCGGGGCGCCGGTGATCGCCCTGGGGCAGGGGGGGCTTCTGGATACGGTGCGCTGCCTGAGCAGTGGCTGCCCGCAGCCCACAGGCCTGCTGTTCAGGCAGCAGAGCGCCGCGTCCCTGGCGGCGGCCCTGGAGCGTTTCGAGGCGGGGCGCCTGTGGCGAGAGCTGCCGGCGGCTGGCCAGCGCCAGTGGGCTGAACGTTTCGCGCCGGAGCGCTTTCAGCAACGCATGGCCGCCGAGCTGGAGCGTGCCTGGAGCCGCCATCAGCGGCGGTGCCATCAGCGCAGCCAGCCTGTGCCTCTGGCCTGAGTGACTGGTGCCCGGGGGCTCTGCGGCTGACTCACGCCTTTAATGAGCTCCAGGCGCTGCCTGTCGTCGCCGCCGTTTCCCCGCGCCCGTTGCCCGCCCTTACCGCTCTACCGGCTGAGCTCACCGCCAGCACCCTGCTGCATCAGCAGTCGCGCCTGGGGCGGGTGATCAAGCGCAGCGGCGACATCCTGTTCTCGTTGCTGGTGCTGGGGCTGGGTTCACCGGTGCTGTTGATCCTGGCGCTGGTGGTCAAGAGCAGCTCCAAGGGCAGCGTTTTTTACAGCCAGCGGCGCATCGGCCGCGGCTACCGCGGATTCGGCTGCCTCAAGTTCCGCACGATGCGCAAGGACGCGGATCGCGTGTTGGCCTCGATCCTGGCGGCGGATCCAGCGCTGCGGGCGGAATTCGAGCGCGACCACAAGTTGCGCAACGACCCGCGCATCACGCCTCTGGGGCGGTTTCTGCGCCGTTCCAGCCTCGATGAGCTGCCCCAGTTCATCAATGTGCTGCGGGGCCAGATGAGCGTGGTGGGGCCTCGGCCGATCGTGTGGGACGAGCTGCCGCGCTACGGCGCGGCGATGGACGAGGTGCTCTCGGTTCGGCCGGGGCTCACGGGCTTGTGGCAGGTGTCCGGCCGCAACAACCTCAGCTATGAGCAGCGGGTGCGCATGGATCTGCACTATGTGCGCCGGCGCAGCTTCTGGCTCGATCTGCGCATCATCGTGCGCACCATCGGCGTGGTGCTGCTGCCGATGGACCGCGGCGCCTACTGAGGCCGGCCGGGCCTCAGCGCAGTGGCAGCAGCAGGGTGGCTGCGCCCAGCAGCCAGAGCAGCGTCAGCCGGCCGTTGAGCCGCAGGATGCGCTCCACCGCAGCGGCATCCGCGGCCTCGGCGTTGGCCGCCAGCAATGGTTTGCGGCGGGCCTGGCCCTGGTAGTGATTCAGCCCCCCAAGCCGCACCCCCAGGCAGTGGGCATAGATCGCCTGCGACAGACCGGCATTGGGAGATGGATCGCCGGCGCCATCGCGGCGGGCTGCCTGGATGGTGCCCGCCAGGGTCCGTGGCGGCAGCCCCGCTGCCAGCGGCAAGGTGAGCAGCACCAGCCGGCAGGGCAGCCACACCAGGAGGTCATCGAGGCGGGCCCCGGCGGTGCCCAGCCAGCGCAGGCGCCCCCGGCGGTAGCCGAGCATCGAATCGAGGGTGCTGGCGGCCTTGAACCCCCAGGCCAGGGCCAGGGGACCCGGCGCCTGGGTGAGCCCAGCGCACCACAGCCCCGCCCCCAGCAGCATCCAGAACAGCGGCGCGAACAGCCCATCCACGGCGTTCTCGCTGGCGGTTTCTGCCGCCGCCCGCAGGATCTCCGGCCCATCGAGCCCCTCGGTGTCGCGCCCCACGATCCAGCCCAGGCGCTGGCGTGCCAGGGACAGATCGTCTGCCGCCAGCGCCGCCAACACCGCCTGCACGGCCTGGGCCAGGCTCCGCCCCGCCAGGGCGCTGCCCAGGGCGATCAGCAGCAGCGGTGTGGCCTGGGGCACCGCCAGGGCGAGCCGTTCGAGCAGCACCCCCGCCAAGGCGCTGCCGCCCACCAGGCCCATCGTGATCAGACCGCCCGCCAGCCGCAATCGCCAGGGGGTGTCGCCGGCCCAGCGCTCGCCCAGCTGCCGCAGCCGGCTGATCCACCAACCCATCAGCACCACCGGATGGGGGCACCAGGGCGGATCGCCCACGAGCCGGTCGAGGGCGCAGGCCAGCACCACCAACAGCAAGGGGTGGAGCCCCGCCAAGGACCCCACCCCGAGCACGCCCGCAGGCTGCAGCAGGCTCAAGCGCTGATCAGGCGGCCTTCAGCCAGGAGAACATCGAGCGCAGGCCCTTGCCCACCTGCTCGATCGGGTGCTGGCTGTCGCGCTCGCGAATCTTGGCCATTTCAGGCTTGCCGGCCTCACATTCGGCCACGAAGTTGCGGGCGAAGGTGCCGTCCTGGATGTCGGCGAGGATGCGCTTCATTTCCGCCTTCGTGTCGGCGGTGATCAGGCGCGGGCCGCTCACGTAATCGCCGTATTCAGCGGTGTTGGAGATCGAATCGCGCATGGCGGTGAGGCCGCCCTTCACCATCAGATCCACGATCAGCTTCACCTCGTGCAGGCACTCGAAGTAGGCCAGCTCGGGCTGATAGCCGGCTTCCACCAGGGTCTCGAAACCGGCCTTCACCAGCTCGCTGAGGCCGCCGCAGAGCACGGCCTGCTCACCGAACAGATCGGTTTCGGTTTCTTCCTTGAAGTTGGTTTCGAGGATGCCGGCGCGGGTGCCGCCGATGCCCTTGGCGTAGGCCATGGCCAGCTCACGGGCTTTGCTGCTGGCGTCCTGGTGGATGGCGAACAGGGCGGGAACGCCCATGCCGTTCTGGTACTCCCAGCGCACGGTGTGGCCGGGGCCCTTCGGGGCGATCATCACCACGTCCACGTCGGCGGGGGGCTTGATCAGCTCGAAGCGGATGTTGAAGCCGTGGGCAAAGCTCAGCACCTTGCCGGCGCTGAGGTGCGGGGCGATCTCCTTGTCGTAGACAGCCTTCTGGAACTCATCGGGCAGCAGCACCATGATCCAGTCGGCCTTGGCGGCCGCGTCGGCCACGCTCAGCACCTCAAGGCCATCGGCCTTGGCCTTCTCGGCGGAGCGGCTGCCCTGGTAGAGGCCCACCACCACGTTGATGCCGCTGTCCTTCAGGTTCAGGGCATGGGCGTGGCCCTGGGAGCCGTAGCCGATGATGGCCACCGTCTTGCCGTTCAGCAGGCTGAGGTCGGCGTCGGTGTCGTAGTAGAGCTTGGCCATCGCGGCGTCGGAGTCTGGGCTGGGCAAGGGTCGAGCTTACGCAAGCGCCCGGCCGCTGTCGAAACCGTCGACGCTGCCTAGCGTCGGTTGCACCGCTGCCCGATCGCCATGGCCGTCGCACCCGCTTCAGCTGCGGACCTGTTTGCGGCCCACATGCAGGCGGAGCTCGATGCCGACCTCGACACCACCCTGGCCACGATGGTGGACGACCCCCATCTGCTCAATCTGGCCTCCGGCACCGGCGGGGTTGGAGCGGACGGGGTGCGTGAGTTCTACGCCACCCACCTGATCGGCCAGTTCTTCCCGCCCGATGTGGAGTTCATCTCCATCTCGCGCACGGTGGATGCCGAGCGGCTGGTGGATGAGCTGGTGATCCGCTTCACCCACACCGAAACCCTCGGCCACCTGCTGCCCGGTGTGGCACCCACCGGCAGGCGGGTGGAGATCGCCCTGGTGGTGATTGTGGGGGTGCGCGGCGGCAAGGTGGCCTACGAACACATCTACTGGGATCAGGCCGGGTTGCTGGCGCAGCTGGGGCTGCTCGATCCCACCGGCCTGCCGATTGCCACCGACACGGCCGCCCGTCTGCTGGCGTTCACCGGCAAGGGGTGACCCAAGCGGCGGATCCCAAGCAGCTGGTTCAGAAACGATCGGTGTGGTGGTGCACGGCCCGCCAGTGGCCGTCCTCCAGGCGGAAGATCGTGGTGGCGCGGATGTCGCTGCGGATCGCCTCGCCGGCCTGGGTCATGCCACTGGTGCGCTCGATGCAGACCAGGTAGCCCATCCCGTCGCCTTCCACGGTGCGACGCGCATCGGCCACCAGGGTGCCCCGGAAGCCCATGGCCGATTCCCGGGCGAATTGCTCCATCACGGCCTGGCGACCCGTGCACAGCGCGCCGGTGGGGCCCAGGAGGCTGATGTCGTCGCGCTCCGACCAGATCGCTGCAAAGGCGGCGGCCTCTCCCGCCAGCAAGCGGTTGCCCGCTGCATAGAACGCGTCGGCGGCCTCGGCGAGGGTGGTGGGCATCAGCGGGTCAGGCGTCGGGTCAGGCTTCGGTGGGGTGGGCGATCACGCGGTCGATCAGGCCGTACTCCTTGGCTTCGGCGGCGCTCAGGAAGTAGTCGCGATCGGTGTCTTTTTCGATCTTGGCCAGCTCCTGGCCGGTCATGTCAGCCATCGACTGGTTGAGCATGTCCTTGATGCGCAGGATCTCGCGGGCTTCGATCTCGATATCCGACGCCTGGCGCTGGCTGGTGCCGCCCAGGGGCTGGTGGATCATGATCCGGCTATGGGGCAGGGCCAGGCGCTTGCCCTTGGTGCCGGCCCCCAGCAGGAAGGCCCCCATCGAAGCGGCCAGGCCCACGCAGATCGTCACCACATCGCTCTTCACGTATTGGATGGTGTCGTAGATCGCCAGGCCGGCGGTCACCGATCCCCCCGGAGAGTTGATGTAGAGGTAGATCGGCTTGGAGTTGTCCTCCGAGTCGAGGTAGAGCATCTGCGCCACCAGGCTGTTGGCGATGGCGTCGTTCACCTCCGAGCCCAGGAACAGGATCCGCTCCACGCCCAGCCGTGTGTAGATATCAACCCAGCGCTCGTACTGGCTGCCGGGCAGGCGGTAGGGAACGCTGGGGGTACCGATGGGCATGGCGGTGCAGGCGGTGGGTCCGGCTGAGGCCGGCGAACAGGGTTGTGTGGCCGTTGGGGGCGGCCGCTGCTGGGGGGAGGCGGTCAGCTGATGCCCGGGTTGCCGGGGCTGACGCCACCGGAGACAGCGGTGAGAGGGGCCGCCAGCTGCTTCTGGCTGGTGAGCACGCGGTCGATCAGGCCGTACTCCACCGCCTGCTGGGCGGTCAGGTAGGTCATGCGGTCGGAATCCTTGGCCAGCTGTTCCACGCTGCGGCCGGTGTTGCTGGAGAGCATTTCGAGCATGGTGTGCTTGTTGTGCAGCACTTCCTTGGCCCGGATCTGGATGTCGCTGGCCTGGCCGCGGGCGCCGCTGCGGGGCTGGTGCAGCACGATCGAGGCGTGGGGCAGGGCGGCGCGGTGGCCCTTGGTGCCGGCCGAGAGGATCATCGCGGCGGTGCCCATGGCCTGGCCGATGCAGATGGTGTGCACCGGCGGCTTCACGTAGCGGATGGTGTCGGCGATGGCGAAGGCTTCAGTCTCGAAGCCGATGGCATCACCGGAATACCAGCTGGTACCGGTGGAGTTGATGTAGAAGAGGATCGGCTTCTCCGGGTTGTCGAACTCCAGATACAGCAGCTGGGCGATGATCAGCTCGGTCACATCGATGCCCATCTGCCGCTTGGCGTCGTCGTCGCTGAACAGCGGCAGGCCCAGGTAGACGATCCGCTCCTTCAGCAGCAGCGAGGGCAGGTCCGGCGGCGGGGTGCGCAGCACGGCGGAATCGCCGTAGTAGGGAGCTGACACCGACATCCGTGCTGCACTGCAGGCCTGAAGCCGGAGCCTAGCGGGGGCCGGTGGGGTCCTGATCGCTGCGGTTGCCGCGTTTTGAGGCGGATTTCCCCTTGCCGCTGCGGCCCGGCACCGGGCTGCTGCTGCCGCCGGTCGCGTCAGCGGCGGGCTCGGCCCCATCGATCCGCCCGAACACCATGCGGCCGGTGGGGGTTTGCAGGGCGCCGGTCACCACCACCGCAAGGCGCTCGCCGCTGCGGCCATGGGCTCCGTCCACCACCACCATCGTGCCGTCCTCCAGATAGCCCACCCCCTGGTGCGACTCCTTGCCATCGCGCACGATCTTGAGCTGCAGCGCATCGCCGGGCTGCACCTCCGGCCGCAGGGCGATCACCAGCTCGCTGAGGTTCATCACCTTCAGGTCCTGCACCTCAGCCACCTTGGCGAGGTTGTAGTCGGCCGTGAGCAGGGTGCCGCCGGTGTCGGCCGCCAGCTTCAGCAGCTTGTCGTCCACACCGTTGCCCTCGTAGCGGGTGGTGTTCACCACCAGCCGCCGGCCGTAGGTGTCCCGCAGGGCACTCAGCAGCTTCAGGCCGCGGCGGCCTTTGCCGCGCTTCTCGGCGTTGCTGGAATCAGCGAGGGCCTGCAGTTCATCGATCACGGCCTGGGCCACGATCACCTGCCCCTCCAGCAGGCCCGACTCCAGCAGACCGCGGATGCGGCCATCGATGATCACGCTGGTGTCGAGGATCTTGGCGCTGGCGGGCATCAGCACTCCATCGGCCACCAGCAGGGCCTCGGTGCTGTTGGGGTTGAACAGGCGCAGCAAGGTGCGGCCGTGCACCTCAGCCAGGTTGTAGCCCGACACCCCGAAGAACACGTTGGCCGCCACCGCCGCCAGCGGCTTCACCAGCACCAGCTCCCAGGGCAGCGACAGGAACAGGATCGGCGAGATCAGCAGGTTGGCCACCAGCAGGCCCAGGATCAGGCCGACGGCCCGGCTCACCAGCAGATCGGTGGGCATCGTGCGCACCTGCTCCATCAGCCGCCGCCGCAGCCGCTGGAACACCACCCCGGCCAGCAGGCCCGCCAGGGCCCCGCCACCGCCGAAGATCCAGCTGAGCTGCTCCAGATTCTGGATGCGGATCAGCTGCTGCTCCGGCAGCAGGTCGACCCCCAGCCAGCCGGCCGCCGCCCCCGACACCACGAACAGCACCAGGATGAGGGTGTCCACCATCGCCGCTGTTGTGGCTGCCGAGCGCTCTGACCAGGCAGCATGCCCCATCCCGGTGCCGTTGGCCCGGGGCGGTAACCGGCCTTCAGGGGGTGGCTGGCCGCCCCGCAGCGCCTACCTGCACGTTCCCTTCTGCCACCGGCGCTGCTTCTACTGCGATTTTCCGGTGGTGCCCCTGGGGGATCGGGCCAGCGGTGCGGCCGGGGATCCCGGCAGCCGCTCGATCGCTGCCTACCTGGAGCTGCTGCACCGCGAGATCGCCCTAGCGCCGGCGGGCCCGCCCCTGTCCACGGTGTATGTGGGCGGCGGCACACCCTCGATGCTCACCCCGGTCCAGGTGGGGGAGCTGCTGGCGGCCCTGCGCCGCCGTTTCGGCCTGGCGCCGGCGGCCGAGGTGAGCCTGGAGATGGATCCAGCCAGCTTCGATCAGCTGCGCCTGGCCGGCTCTCTGGCGGCGGGGGTGACCCGCGTGAGCCTGGGGGGGCAGAGTTTCGACAACGCCGTGCTCGAGCGTCTGGGGCGGCGCCACCGCCGCGACGATTTGCTGCAGGCGGCCGGCTGGTTGGCGGCGGCCCAGCGGCGCGGCGCCCTCCGCAGCTGGAGCCTGGATCTGATCCAGGGGTTGCCCGGGGCGGATCGGTCGGCCTGGCGCCAGCACTTGCAGCAGGCCATCGCCCTGGCGCCACCGCACCTCTCGGTGTACGACCTGATCATCGAGCCCGGCACCGTGTTCGAGCGGCTGGAGGCCCGGGGCCAGCTGGCGCTGCCGGAGGACGAGCTGGCGGCCGATCTGATGGAGATCACCGCGGAGGTGCTGGCAGCGGCCGGCTACGGCCACTACGAGATCTCCAACTACGCCCTGCCCGGCCACGCCTCCCGCCACAACCGCGTGTACTGGAGCGGTGCCGGCTGGTGGGGCTTCGGGTTGGGGGCCACCAGCGCCCCTTGGGGCGTGCGCCTGGCCCGGCCGCGCACCCGCGAGGCCTATGCCGCCTGGGTGGAGGGGCATGAGGTGGTCGCTGCGGCGACGCCACCGGCGGATCGGCAGGCCGCGGCGATGCCCTTTGAGGAGCAGGTGATGGTGGGGCTGCGCCGCCGCGAGGGGGTGCCGCTGGCGGCCCTGGCGGCGGCGGCGGGGCTGCCTGCCGCGGCCCTGGCGGCCCTGGAGCGGCGCTGGCAGCCGTTTCAGGAGCGGGGGCTGTTGCACCGCTGCGGGCCCCGCTGGCGGCTCAGCGATCCGGAGGGTCTGGCCCTCAGCAATGCGGTGCTGCGGGAGCTGCTGGCCTGGTGGGAGTCGTGGTCTGCAGACCTGCCACCCAGCCCCTGAGGGCTTCGACGCAGAGCGTGCGGCCGGGCAGCAGCGGCGGGCAGAAGGGGGGCTGCCGTTCGCTCAGCCCCAGCAGGTCGGCGGTGACGCGCACCTGGCCGTCGCAGCCGTCGCCGGCGCCGATGCCGATCACCGGCAGGCTGAGCTCCTGGCTGAGGCTGGTGGCCAGGTCGGCCGGCACATGCTCCAGCACCAGGGCGAAGCAGCCGGCGGCCTGCAGCTCCAGGGCCGCGCGGCGCAGGCGTTGCTGGCTCACCGGATCGTTGGCCTGGCGGCGGTAGCCGAGGCGATGCACCGACTGGGGCGTGAGGCCCAGGTGCCCCATCACCGGGATGCCGCTGCGCACCAGCCGATCCACCACGGCGATGGTTTCCGGTTCACCGCCCTCCAGCTTCACGGCGGCGGCGGGGCTGTCCTTGAGCACCTGGCCGGCGGCGGCCACGGCCGCATCCAGGCCGCACTGGTAGCTCAGGAAGGGCAGGTCGGTCACGATCAGCGGTTGCTGCCCCAGGGGCCGCTGCAGCCCGCGGCCCACGGCGCGGGTGTGCAGGATCATCTCCTCCAGGGTCACCGGCAGGGTGGTGGCATGGCCGAGCACCACCATCGCCAGGGAGTCGCCCACCAGCACCACATCGGCGCCGGCCTGCTCCACCCAGGCCGCGGAGAGGGCATCCCAGGCGGTGAGCACGGCGATCGGTCGCCCCTCCTGCTTGTGGCTGAGCAGATCGGCAGGTCGCACGGGGGGATCACCTCAGGGGCGAGGGCCCATTGCTAGCATCTGCCCGACTCGGACCCATGCGGCCCGGACGCCTAAATCTGGTCAGGACCGGAAGGGAGCAGCCACACGGGATGCTCCAGGCAGGCGTGGACTCCGGGTCACCCCTTCAGCCGTTCTGCTGGCGGTTC